>JBGTCB010000607.1:0-9868 GCA_041748995.1 Saprospiraceae bacterium
AATTACGCTCCTGGCTCCCCAGTATCCCGATGGAGTACATATGTATATTCATATAAATAAAATTGGTGGTAAGACCCCGGGAACGTTGCAGAATATAAATATTCTCAACCATTATATTGGTATGAAGCCAATTGAGCCTGATTCGATTCCGGAATTAACTTATTTCCCTTACATCGTCGTCGGATTTACCATTCTAGCCATTCTCTTTGCCCTCATTAATTGGAAACCACTATATATCATCTGGTTGGTTCTGTTCGGACTTGCCCTGACTCTTGCCGTTTATGATTTTTACTTGTGGGAATATGACTATGGACATAACCTGGCTGATAATGCACCGATGAAATTTGAAGATGAGTCTTTTCAACCACCCTTGTTTGGCTCAAAAACACTATTGAACTTTATCGCCAAATCTTATCCGCATATCGGCGGTTATTTCATTATCCTTTCCCTGCTTTTGAGCACATTAGCTATCTATTTACGTATTAAAAAAACACCATCCACAATATGAGATTACTGATCATCTTCAGTTTACTGGTGACTTTACTCACATCCTGTAGTATCGCACCAAATGAGATCAACTACGGTTATGATCAATGCCATGGCTGCAGGATGATTATTTCTGATCAACGATTTGGATCGGAACTGGTGACAACTAAAGGTAAGGTTTTCAAATTTGATGCAATTGAGTGTATGGTACCGGAACTACTGAACAAGGGAGCCGATCAGTATGCATATACTTTAGTAACGGATTATGCAAATCCAGGAAAGCTGACAGATGCCCACAATATTAATTTTCTGATTAGCAGAGACCTGGCCAGTCCGATGGGTCGTAATCTTTCAGCCCACTCCACTACAAAACTTGACCCATCCATCAGTGATGAGACATGGTACCAATGGTCCGAATTAATAGAACACTTCCGCTAATGGGAATTTTACTGCAAAAATGTAATTGTATACTGTGGCTATCAGTTTTGCTCTTGGGTAAAGTGACACCGGGGTATGCGACGATCCTCACCCTCAATTCAGGGCAAAAGGGTGATGAATTAGCAGGAATGATCAAATCTGCCAGAGCTTTTGACACCATTTTGATCCTCAGGGGATCTTATATAATATCTGCTCTCACCATAGATAAACCGCTGACCATCCTAAGTTATGAAGGAGCCACTCTGGAGTCAGAAGATGGAAATGAACTCTTACTGATCACGTCTGATTCGGTCAATATTCAGGGACTGACTTTCAAGGGGGTCGCCACCAGTTATACCAGGGAAAGAGCTGCCGTCCGGGTCATCCGCTCGAAACACTTTACGATACGGGACAACCTGATTATTAATTGCTACTTTGGTATTTATCTTGAGCATGCCCGAAACGGTTATTTGATTAATAATAAAATAACTGGCAATGCCACCTCCGAAGCAGCGTCAGGAAATGCCATTCATGCCTGGTATTGCAGTCATCTGGAAATTATTTCCAACGAATTGCAGGGACATCGGGATGGCATCTATTTTGAGTTTGTCAACGAAAGTTTAATTAAAGGAAATCGAAGCTTCAATCATTTGCGTTATGGTCTGCATTTTATGTTTTCAAATGATGACGTCTATCAGGAAAATGATTTTCACGATAACGGCGCAGGAGTGGCAGTAATGTTTTCACGTAAAATCGAAATGAAAAACAATAGATTTGCCTACAATTGGGGTAGCTCGTCATACGGTTTATTATTGAAAGAAATTAATGATGCCGAGGTAACCAACAATATATTTGAGTACAATACCATCGGGATATTTGTAGAAGGATCAAATAGAATTACTTATTCCGGAAATGCTCTTGAACGAAATGGATGGGCAATTAAATTCTCCGGAGGTTGTTCAGCCAATATAATTACTGAAAACAATTTTTTAAATAATTCACTTGATCTTATATTGAATGCCAGTCTTAGTGATAACAAAATCTTTGATAACTACTGGACTGAATATACCGGTTATGATCTGGATAAAAATGGTATTGGAGATATTCCCCACTATCCGGTCAAACTTTTTTCATATATTTTGGAACAGGCACCGGAAGCTATTGTATTACTTCGTAGTTTTTTTGTGGATATTATCAATTTTTCCGAAAAAGTGAGTCCCGTTTTTACACCCAGAGAAGTTTTTGACCCCACTCCTCTGATGCATGAATATAATATAAAATGATCTCGTTTCATCAGCTTGAGAAAAATTTTGGTCGAAACCGGGTGCTGCGCGGCATCGATTTAACGCTTGACCAACCGGGTATCACCGCCATATTAGGACCAAACGGTTCCGGTAAAACAACTTTATTGAAATGCCTCCTGGGGCTGGTAATACCGGATTCCGGTGTCATCCGGTTCATGGACCAACCCATTAAGGACAAACACCTGTATCGTCGGGAAATAGCTCACGTTCCTCAATCAGCCGATTTTCCCGAGAACCTCAGCCCGAATGAATTACTCCGAATGTCAAAGGATCTGCATCCTGCCATCACGCGGGAAGATATGCTGATCGACCTTTTCGAACTTAAACCGGAAATGCAAAAAAAAATGGGTAATCTATCTGGTGGTAACCGGCAAAAAGTCAATCTGCTTTTAGGCTTGATGTACGACAATCCGGTTATTATTCTGGATGAACCCAGCAACGGTCTGGATCCTTTATCTTTTCTCAATCTTAAAAAATTTCTACTGGAAGAAGGAGCCCGGAATAAGCAAATACTAGTAACGACCCATATGATGAGTTTTGTGGAAGAAATTGCGAATCATATTATTTTTCTGCTGGATGGTCAGATATACTTTAATGGCAGCCCGGAAGAGCTGATCGACAGAGAAGGTGAAGGTGGCTTAGAGGAGGCAATTGCCAATATTCTCAGAACAAAGATTGACCCGAACTATGTTGAAAATATTTAAATATACCCTGTTCGACTTAATCCGAAACCGTTGGCTGATTATCTACACAGCATTCTTTCTGATTCTGACATTTGCCCTTTTATTACTGACCAATGATCTCGGCAAGGTGATTGTCAGTGTGTCTAACATAACCTTGATATTGGCTCCACTGATCGGAATCCTCTATGGTGTCATGTACTATTATAGTTCACTTGATTTTATACGATTTTTATTGGCTCAGCCATTATCAAGAGTGTCCATTTTTTCGGGAATTTTTACGGGTGTTGCCACATCGCTCAGCCTGAGTCTCATTATTGGTTTGGGTTTTCCTCTGTTGCTTTACGGGGTAGCTTTTTCACCAGATTTTATAACTTTTGTTATTGTACTGACCATGTCGGTGCTGCTTTCGGTGATCTTTTCCCTTCTGGCTTTTCTTATTGCATTATACAACAGCAACCGGGTCAGAGGTTTTGGTGTTGCTATCTTTACCTGGCTATTTGCTGCAGTGATTTATGACGGGATCTTTTTACTTCTACTATTGATTTACAAGGATTATCCCCTGGAGAACCTTACTCTTGGATTGACTATGTTTAATCCCATTGATCTTGCAAGAATTCTGGTACTTATAAACCTGGATGTCTCGGCGCTTATGGGATATACCGGAGCCGTACTCCAAAAATTCTTTGGGACAGTCTACGGGTCCGTTGTTATAGTTTCCGTATTGACTGTTTGGATCGTGATCCCCTTTGCCTGGATGTTGCGGCTTGTATCACGCAAGGACTTCTGATCACCCTCCTGGCCAGGGGGTTGTCAACTTAAGAGTCTACTCCTCGTAATTAAGAAATTTAAGAATCTTCCGATCAATTTTCCTATTGTACCGACAGACTGATGGTTCATCTTACCTGTCATACCCAACAGGTAGTCAAAATTGTTGCCAATTTTATTTGATACCCGGCATTCCTTCCAATATATGCTCTTTACCTTTAAGATATAGTACCTTGAGAGATAGTCTCTGCTTTCATTGTAAACACCTCTTTTTTAATTTTTTAAAACTCCTCATCAAGTATTACTTTTAACGCTCATTGACATAGGTATGGATTCATTCAGGTTGGATACTAAAATTGCTATTATAACCGGAGGGGGCAGTGGTATCGGTCGAAGCATTGCCCTGAAATTTGCTTCCCGGGGAGCTACCGTGCATCTTTTGGATATCAAAGCTGACCAGGCATCACAGGTAATGGAGTTGATAAATGATCAGGGAGGAAAATGCCACTTCCATCCCTGCAACGTGACGAAACAGGAGGAAGTCCTGATGACATTTAATGTCATTTCAACCACTGGCAAGATAGATATCCTGGTCAATAATGCCGGAATTGGATTTGTCGGAAATGTGGAGCAAACCAGCGAGGAAGATCTGGACCGCTTATATTCAGTGAATATTAAAGGTGTATACAACTGCCTTTATGCGGTTATTCCCTATATGAAAAATCAGGCTGGAGGGGTCATTCTCAATATGGCTTCCGTGGCTGCATCGGTCGGCATACCGGATCGTTTTGCATATTCCATGACCAAGGGTGCTGTGCTGACGATGACTTATTCGATTGCTCAGGATTATATTCAACAAGGAATTCGCTGCAATTGCATTTCACCAGCGAGAGTGCATACCCCTTTTGTCGATGAGTACCTGCAAAAGAATTATCCCGGTAGAGAGAAGGAAATGTTTGCCGAATTGGCAGCAAGCCAGCCAATTGGAAGAATGGGTTCTCCTGATGAAGTCGCCAATCTGGCTTTGTTTCTATGTTCAGATGAAGCTGCTTTTATTACCGGCTGTGATTATCCGGTTGATGGAGGTTTTATTAAATTAGTACGATGAGATTAATATTTACCGCTGCACTTGAAAGACTGGTTGTTTCCTTATCAGTTTTATTTCTACTCACGATATTTTTTGCATGCAACTCCCGGGAAGACAATAACGGATCCGATTCTGAAAGGCAAACCAATGTTTTGTATCAGGATCTACGGTTGCCGGAAAAACCGAATATTCTGTGGTTAGTAGCGGAAGATCTGAGTCCGTATCTTCCTTTTTACGGTGACAGTACCATTGAAACACCGAATCTGAGCAGATTGGCAAAGGAAGGAGTATGTTTTGACCATTTTTATAGTCCGGCTCCTGTCTGTGCACCCGCCAGGGCTTCGATTGCTATGGGCATTTATCCCACCCGGATGGCTGCCAACCATATGCGTACCGGAGGTCAGATACAATATCTTCCGGATGGATTAGTCCCCTACGAGGCGATCCCGCCTGCAGGCAGCCGGATGATGAGTGAATGGCTGCGGATGGAAGGCTATTATTGCACCAACCAGGCTAAAGAGGACTATCAATTTACCAAGACACCCACTGCCTGGGATGAAAGCAATAATAAGGCGCATTGGCGTAACCGGAATCCGGGACAACCATTTTTTGCCATTTTCAATTTTGGTGTAACACATGAGTCGCAAATCTGGGTAAAGAAAGACGATCCCTGGCAAATTGATAGCACTTTAAAGGTGCCGGTGCCTCCTTATTTACCTGACACGGAGATCGGTCGGAGAGATATCCGGCGCATGTATTCAAACATTGTGGAAATGGATAGACAGGTTGGTGCGATTTTACAACAGTTGGAGGAAGACGGAGAATTAGAAAATACCGTGATATTCTGGTACTCCGATCATGGTGGGCCCCTACCCCGTCAGAAGAGAATGCTGTATGACTCCGGCTTAAGAGTACCTATGGTTGTTCGTTTTCCCCATCAACAATATTCCGGTACCCGGGATACCCGTTTGACCAGTTTTTTGGATTTGGCTCCCTCTGTTTTATCCCTAGCTGGTATTTCTCCCAAAGATTATATGGATGGACTGGATATTCTGGGAAAATTTCAACCACAGGAGGAACGTGAATATGTCCATGCCGCCGCCGACCGATTTGATGCAGCTACCGATTGTAATCGCGCTGTCAGGGATAAACGTTATAAGTATATCCGGTACTACTTCCCGGAAAAATCCATGTTTCTTCATTCAGCCTACCGGGATCAACAACCCATCATGCGGGAACTATATCGCTTAAGAGATGCCGGTCTAATGACGGAAGCTCAGAAGTTGTGGTTTCGCGAGCATAAGCCACCGTTTGAATTCTTCGATGTACTCCATGATCCACATGAACTTAACAGTTTGGTGGATAGTCCGGATCACGCTGCGCTAATCAGAGAATTCAGTGATGAAATGGATGAATGGCTCACGGATATTAACGACACGGGAATTATTCCCGAATCAGAACTTATGGCCCGAATCTGGCCGGATGGAACCCAACCGGTTACTGCAAACCCGGAAATCAAAAAGACCCAATACAAAGTGGAGATACATTGTCCCACCGAAGGAGCTTCTATCGGCTATAAAATCCTGGACAGTGAAACGGAAGCACCGTCATGGAAAATATATACCCAGGCAATTGAGTTAGCTGAAAACCAGCGAATAAAGATCATTGCACACAGGCTGGGTTATCTGCCTAGTCAGGTGATCGAAATGTAGCGGAGATCGAACAGTAATTTGTAAAATACACTCATGACCTCTTCACAGATAAAATTCTGGAATTCAATTGTGATAAGGTTTGCCCTCTTTTTTACCGGGCTTCTGGTTTTTGTTATACTTCTCTCCGGTTATCTGGTTTTTCAGAAAAGCTCCAGTGTAATCGTGGACTTTGCCAAAGAGCGAATCAGGTATTCTTCCGAATCGGCAGAGCAGTCGTTTTATGCTTTACTGGGTGAGGTATCCAATGACATTGCGGTAATTTCCGGTAGTCTGGCATTACAAAACTTTGTGAAAAACCCGGATCAGACGACTTCTACCGATCTAAGCAAACTTTTTGAAGTTATTCTCACCAATAAACCGGCATATTTTCAAATACGTCTGATTGATACCAGTGGCCTGGAAATAATTCGGTTCGATAAAAATGAGAATACGATTATGCAGATGGAGAGTCAGGATCTTCAGCAGAAAGGAGGAAGAGAATATTTCCAGGAAGCCATGAAAATCAATCCCGGTGAATATTACTTTTCTAAAATCAACCTGAATGAAGAATACGGGATCATCAGCGAGCCACCCATCGTTACTTTAAGGGCTGCCAGTCTGGTCATGAATCAGGAGCAAAAGAAATTTGGAATTGTGATCATCAATGTAGATTTGTCCAGTTTCTATGATGAACTAAATCGTATTTCAACTGCCGGGACCCATTTCTATCTCATTGACAGTCAGGGTCAGTACCTGTACCATCCGGAACATTCTAAAGAGTTTGGAATGCAACGGCGTACAGGTTATAGCTTTGAACAGGATTTTAATTTCAATATTTTTGATTCGACCAGCATTGCCGGTGAGTATCAGGATAAACAAGGAAATTCTTATCTATATTTTGTCCTTCCATTAAATTACTTTCATGATCAAAGACGAGTTTTTCTGATTTCTGCTATCGATGAAAATACTTTGTTACAAAGTGCTCGTTCCGTGCGTAGAGAAAGCCTTCAAAGCCTCACTTTAGTTTGTCTGCTATCTTTATTACTATCTTACTTTTTTACCCGGCTTTTTTCAAAACAAATCAATCAGGTCACCGAAGCTATTACCAGATATGAAGGAGGTGATCGAACTGAAGAAATCCCTATACAACGTAATGATGAAATTGGTGTTTTAGCCCGGAGTTTCTCTGCAATGCGGTCTAAAAACGATCAGACTTTAAATGAGCTTAATGAAGCTTTGAAGGAGGAAAAAAAAGCAAAAATCCAGCGGGATGAATTTCTACAAAATATGAGCCATGAGCTGAGGACACCTCTTCATGCGATTCAGGGTCTTACCCAACTGCTGAGAAAAAACAAACCCAGTGAAGGTCAAATCCCCATCATTCAAAGCATGGAAAGGAGCGTCAATAACCTCACAGGATTAGTCTATGATGTTCTGGATCACCAAAAATTAGTGGAGGGGAAACTTAATATTCACCTCTCCCTGACAAATATTGACCGGTTACTGGAAGATATTTTCAGTAACTATCAATTTGATGCCGTCAAAAAAGGGCTACAGTTTACAAAAAACCTCAACCCGGTATTTACGGAACAACTTTTCATGACCGATCCGCTTCGGCTCTCCCAAATAGTGACTAATTTGGTTGTAAATGCCATAAAATATACGGATAGGGGTAGCGTTAGCATGACAGCCGATATGATTCCATCTGATCCTCCCCTGTTGGAAATTGTAATTGAAGATACCGGAGTGGGGATCATGGAGGAGAATCTGGACAAGATCAATGACCGCTTTTTTCAGGAGAGAAAAGAGATATCCGGCAGATATGGTGGTTATGGTCTTGGTCTGTCAATCGTTAAGCAACTGGTAATTTTATTTGATGGAAACTTAATGGCAGAATCAAAAAAAGGAAAGGGCTCCAGGTTTGCTGCGACCATTCCTATATTCCCGGTAATTAATCCTGAAAGAAGGGAACATGATCAAGCCACTATTCAAAATTTACCCCGGTTGAAAGGCAACTATCAAATATTGCAGATCGACGACGATGCTTCCACTCTGGAAATGGTCTCATACCTGCTTGATAGCAACCAATTCCAAATAGATCAAATTTATCAAAAAGAGGATATTGATAACTATCTGCGTAAACACGCACCTGACCTGATCATCACAGATCTGATGATGGGAGAACGAGATATCCGCAGTGATCTGGAACAAGCCAAGGCAGATAAATTAATTCGGTGTCCGGTGATTGTCATGTCAGCCATGGATGCTCCTTATTTAAAGGAGATCGGTAACTTTTGGTTTCAAAAGCCCTTCGATCTAAGCCTCTTAGTGGACAGAGTTTATCAACTTCTTGGAAGCAACGAGTTTACTACTCCTGACTTTAAAGAAATCGAAATCAATTATGACAATAATTCTGAAAGAATTAAGCGGGTACTTGATCTTTTAGAGACAGAATTTACTCTTTTCATTGAGCGCATTGACTACCTGTTGGAAACCCAAGACCTGGAGGAGTGGCAGGCAGTCGCCCACAAACTGATCACACATGCACGAAGTCTCAAACTTAGCGATGCCGAAGGATATCTTCATAATACCATTGCCGTTCCAGAAACCGAAGATTTAAAAACACTGCAAAACCTATTGCGATATACCTTATGCTGTATCAGACTGGAAAAAGCAACCAAAAATTAAAACAGTTGCTCAGATTCGCGGTTGACGAAATTATTTAGCCCAATAATCAACCACGGTTACTTTGTCCAGATGAGGGCCTAATTTCTTACCAAAAGCTTTATGAGCAGGATCTATCAGGTAGGCATCCCGATCTGTTTCGCTGTCAAAACTCATCACAAAGCAATGGGTCAAACCCTGATTCAAGCCCTCCGGACTGTTGTTCTCACCCCACTCGAAAGCCTTGATCTCACTAATTTCAGCCGGGAGATTGGCGAATGCCTGACAGATCATATCTATATCCGCTGCAGATGAACTGTCCTTAAATTTGAACAGTACAACATGTTTCAAAATTTCAGCTTTCACTTCTACTTTTGTTAATGAAAATGACGCACCTGCCACTAATGGAATAGCCAGGAGTATTATCGATCGATACCAATTTTTCATATTTAATTTTATAATTATTTGTAAAATTTTGCAGTTGCTATTCAAACCGGTATTGGGCAGAAGTATATGACGGCAACATAGTATTTTGTTTTTAAACTAAATGACCTTCATAAAAATTAGACAGAATCTCAGATTCGAAATAAAATTTGAACTACCGGTTAAATCAAAATCCATTTCTCAGAAAGGCAAGATAATAATTTCTCCATCTAAAACGTATAATCTCTGAGTTCTTTGTCGATCCCCGCGACAGAAAAAACTTGAACCTAAATGAAGAACACACTAATCAAAAGAATCAGCCTGATCCTCATTTCTTGTCACATGGCT
>JBGTCB010000608.1:0-3989 GCA_041748995.1 Saprospiraceae bacterium
CTCCATGTTTCCTGGCGGCCGTTTGGGGTCCGTTCTTCGTGCTTGTCTGCTGATCGCTGTGGAGCTCCCGGATCCGAGTCTGCTTCGGATCCGGGAGCGAAAACGGAGCCCTAGACCAAAAATGAGAAGATCAGAAATAACGCAATGCCGATCAGATAATGCTCGAATGGATCCTGGAGCCAATTCGTTAAACCAAAGGGCTCCAGGATCTCACATGCGGCCTTGCTCCATGTTTCCTGCCGCCTGCTTGGGGTCCGTTCTTCGTGCTTGTCTGCTGATCGCTGTGGAGCTCCCGGATCCGAGTCTGCTTCGGATCCGGGAGCCAAACTGAACCTCAAGAACAGAATACTGAAGACAGAAATAACGCAATTCCGATCAGACTAATGCACCGATGGATCCAGGAGCCAAATTCATTAAACCAAAGGGCTGCAGGATCTCACATGTGGCCTTGCTCCATGTTTCCTACTTCCTGCTTGGGTTCCTGGCTTTGTGCTTGCCTGCATCTTGTTGTGGAGCTCCCGGATCCGAATTCTGCGGTGGATCCGGGAGCCATACCATCAGTATCTCGGAGCGAAATTTTTTTTTCGGTTCGCTGCAACCTTTCAAACTCCTCTTCCGTCTTTTCAATATCTCACATGTAGTTTTAATAAATTATAACTACATTTAAGGTAAATCTAAAGTCATGAGTAAACATCATTTAGGAGAATTTGAAGAAGTCGTCATGCTGACGGTTGCCATCCTCTACGGAGAAGCCTATGGGATCGCCATCCTCGATGAAATGGAGAAGCGACTGGAGCGCAAAGTGAGTATTGGTGCCTTGCAGACCGTATTGCGAAGACTGGAAAAAAAAGGTTTTCTCATCTCCGAGTTTGGTGAGGCAACCCCTGAACGGGGAGGTAAACGGAAGCGCTACTTTACGGTCACTAAATATGGTCAGAAAGTGCTGCAGGAGACCCGAGATATGCGCCAGGAGCTTTGGAATGCCATACCTCGAATCGCATTGGATTTCAAATATTAAACGATATGAAAAGCTCTTCCTTTTTTTTTCAATCTACCTGGCAGTAGATTATGTTTTCTCTGATCTTCCCTTAAACCGGGAGGATCGGAGATTTTTTCTAGAATAATCATCAGAGTTGACAAACCGATCCAAAAATATTAACCCTCCTTATTGGGCAATCGCTTTTTTCCGCTGGTTTTGCCGGCCGGAAATAGCAGAAGACATTGAAGGGGATTTATTTGAAAGATTTAATCGTAATGTTGAAGAAACCAATCTGAAAAAAGCAAAATGGAAATTTACCTGGCAGGTGATACTGCTTTGCCGGCCAGGTATTGTGCGGTCCTTTCAATTTTTCAGATTAGATCAAAATTATATGTTCAGACATAATTTTTTAATCGCCTGGCGACATGCCAAAAAAGAAAAAAGTACTTTCCTGATTAACCTGACCGGTCTATCTACTGGTCTGGCCTGTGCTTTATTAATTTATTTGTGGGTAAATGATGAATTAAGCATTGACAACTTTCATGAAAAAGACAGCCAACTTTTTCAAGTAATGGAAAATCAAAAGAATGCTGAAGGCATTAGAACTGTAGAATGGACGCCCAGTCCATTAGCTGAAACGCTGGCTGAAGAAATTCCTGAAGTAGAAGATGCCGTAACCGTTATGCCTTATAGTTGGTTTCCAGAGTTTACCCTAGCGACAGTTGGAAATAAAAACATCAAAGCGGTTGGACAATTTGCCGGTAAAGATTATTTCAACATATTTTCCTATAAACTAATTCAGGGGGACGAAAGCCAGGTTTTGGCTAATAAAAATGCTATCGTTATGTCTGAAGATTTGGCCAAACGCATCTTCAATACAACCGAAAATGCTATTGGAAAAATCGTAGAATGGCAAATAACAAAATTTAAGGGGCAAAGCACCGTTTCCGGTGTTTTCGAAAGCCCTCCATCCAATTCTACTCAGCAATTTGATTTTGTACTTTCTTTTGAAGCTTTTAAGGATATACAGCCTAGATTCAAAGAAAATTGGGCAGCCAGTGCACCAAGTACGTATGTGATTTTAAAAGAAGGTACGGACGTTGCTCAGTTCAACGATAAAATTGCCGGTTTTGTAAAGTCAAAAAGTGAAAATTCAAATGTCACTTTATTTATAAGGCAATATTCAGATCAATATTTGTATAGCCATTATGAAAACGGTCAACAGGAAGGTGGAAGAATACAATATGTTAGATTGTTTTCGGTAATTGCCGTTTTTATACTCCTCATTGCCAGCATTAATTTTATGAACTTAGCCACAGCGAAAGCTTCGCGAAGAATGAAAGAAGTGGGAATTAAAAAATCAGTCGGCGCCGGGCGAAAAGCGCTTATTTTTCAATACCTGACAGAGTCTGTATTAGCAACTTTCTTATCTCTGTTTCTGGCCATTATTATTGTAGCGCTTTTACTTCCTCAATTCAGCAATATTACCGGAAAGCAGCTAGCCCTGCATCTTGATTTAAATCTCATATTATCTGTTTTAGGCATCACTCTCATTATTGGAATGTTCGCAGGAAGTTATCCGGCGATATACCTTTCCGGTTTTAATCCGGTCACAATATTGAAAGGAAAGTTGAATAGTTCTTTCGGTGAACTGTGGGTCCGAAAAGGATTGGTTGTATTTCAATTTGTCCTATCTGTAATATTAATAGTAGGAGTTTTGGTGGTCTACAAACAAATAGAATTTGTGCAAACTAAAAATCTTGGCTATGACAAGAATAATATTATTTACTTCCCATTGGAAGGGAAGATAGTGGAAAATTTGGAAACATCTCTTGCGGAAATAAAAAATATACCAGGCATTGTCAATGCATCAAGTACATTGCATACGCTGATGGGCACTTATTCTACCACCAGCAGCCTGAATTGGACTGGAAAAGCACCTGAGGATGATATTTCATTTGAAGATATTGAGGTTAACTATGATATGATCGAAACCCTCGGCATAGAGATCATGGCAGGACGAAGTTTTTCCAGGAATTTAAACAATAGGCAGGGAACGTGAGACGATTGAGCACCTGCAAAAATTCTATGAATCCTTTAACCCGGGATTTCCTTTCGATTATAAATTTCTTGATGAAGATTACCAGGCCCTTTATGTTTCCGAACAACTCGTATCTACCTTATCCAAATACTTTGCAGGACTTGCCATCCTCATCTCCTGTCTCGGATTGTTTGGCCTCGCTACTTTTACTGCTCAGAGAAGGCTCAAAGAAATCGGAATCCGCAAAATACTGGGCTCTTCTGACATGGGTATCGTGCAGCTTTTATCCGCTGATTTTACCAGGATGGTACTCATGGCTATTGTAGTCGCCTTACCTATCAGCTACCTCATCACCCATGATTGGCTTGATCATTTTGCCTTCGGTATTGACCTGAAGTGGTGGTATCTTGCCGGTGCGGGTGGAATGGCACTGGTCATTGCCTGGTTAACCATTAGTGTACAGATTTTAAAGGCAGCTTCCGTTCAACCGATTGAATGTATCCGCGATGAATAACCCCCGTCCCGATATCACCCAACCCCAACTTCCCCTCCGATTTTTCCGCTGGTTTTGCCGGCCGGAAATTATGGAAGATATCGAGGGTGATCTATTAGAAAAATTTAATAATAATGTTGAAGAATTCGGTATCAGAAAAGCACGCTGGCAATTTAATAGACAGATACTTTCACTTTTTCGGCCGGGAATAATCCGGGCATTTAAAATTCCAATTTTTGAAAATCATCATATCATGTTTAGACACAATCTTTTAATCGCCTGGCGTAATTCCAAAAAAGATAAAAGTACATTCTTGATCAATTTAACCGGCCTCGCAGCCGGTCTGACCTGCGCCATCCTCATATTTCTGTGGGTAAATGATGAACTGAAAATCGATCGTTTCTTTCAGGAAAATGAACGGATCTACCAGGTCATGGAAAATGTCCAGCAGGATCAGGGAATCATTACCCGGCAGT
>JBGTCB010000609.1:0-5247 GCA_041748995.1 Saprospiraceae bacterium
ACCAGTTGACCACCAGTTATCGTCTTCAAATAGGCTTTTATTATAAAACAGAAGTCCGACCAGCCAATCAAAACATGAATTTTTTATCCACTTAAGAATCGGTTACAATTGCGTTCGAAACCTAATGCCTGAATCCTTTTAATCTCATTCAAAGGAGAGAGAGGGAGTGTAAAAAAAGTTTTTGCACATTTTGACAAAAGCGAATGCAAATAAAATAAGACCTCTACCTAATTTTGATTATAAATATTAAAATTGCTAAAATCTATGAATACAAGGAAAATCGGTCATTTGCTCCAACTGGCATTTCTGACCATCAGTCTCATGGCACAGCCCGCCTGTGAAAAAAGTGCTGATTTACCTTCGGGAGGCCTACCTGGTCCAAACACGGGAGTTGCTGTCGATGGATGGCTTATCCCAAAGGCCAGTGTTTTTGATGGAGGTCCTGGTAAAGATGGAATTCCCTCCATTGACGAACCAAACTTTTCCGGGATTGAGGAGATCAATTTTCTTAATCCAGAGGACCTGATTTTAGGGGTCAAGGTCGGTCAGGAAATCAGAGGGTATCCCCACCCTATTTTAGACTGGCATGAGATAGTTAATGACCACTTGGGTACTTTACACCTGGCCATTACCTATTGCCCACTGACCGGTACAGGCATTGGATGGAACCGCGAAATCCAGGGTACGGTGACTACATTTGGTGTATCCGGCCTGCTATATAATAGCAATCTTTTACCCTATGACCGGGATTCAGACAGCAATTGGTCTCAGATGCTGCTCTCTAGTGTCAACGGAGTTCGGATCGGTACCCAAATCACAACATACCCGATGATTGAGACGACCTGGGAAACCTGGAAATCGATGTTTCCTGACAGCAAAATATTAAATACAACTACTGGATTTAATCGTAGCTACGGCCATTATCCTTATGGAAACTATAAAACCAATCACGCACAGTTGATCTTTCCGGTGACCCATGATGATTCGCGCCTGCCTCGTAAACAACGAGGTCTTGGCATCCTGATCAATGGTCAGGCCAAGTTTTACAACCTTGAACGGTTTACGGAGGAGGTCACCTTGGTTGAAGAAAATTTCCAGGGGGTAGATCTGGTTATTGCAGGTAGTAAAAAACATAATTTTCTGATTGCATATAAACGAAAGACTGCCGATAACACTGTTCTGATGTTCACCGCAGAACCCTTTGAAGGTGGCCAGGTCATCATGAAAGACCAGGAGGGCAACCAATGGAATCTATTCGGAGATGCTGTTGAAGGACCCAGAAAAGGTACCTCATTAAACCAAGTCACCGGATATATGGCATATTGGTTTTCCTGGGCTGCATTCTATTCGGAGACCCAAATTTTTTGATACTTTTTCATACCAGTTGTGTTTTTAGAGGATTAAGACCACCGGACTTCCAGCCGGTGGTCTTAATTTTCATTCCAATCAAGGCAATGCCTGAAATAATTTAATGGAATGGATCTGTCAGGAATTGCACCTGACCCATACTAACCAACAACGAGTGGCATAATTCTGAATCGGAAAACTTCAGCATCGCTGGGCAATAGCTGGATATCTTGACTAAGTGGTATTTTGATTCTAAACTCAACAATATTTCTCCTAAAAAAGAAAAAGCCAAGCATACATAAGTAATCGTCATGGCTGGGTAAACTTTTCACTTCACTCTTTTGTTTCGATCGATTTTATTTAAATGTCAAAGATATAATGGGTATTAAGCAGTCCTTTCAAGATCATTTTGGAGATATCGCAGGTCGTCAACGGCCTGATTTAAACGCAAAAAAATCTCAGGCTTTACGGTCAGGCCTGGAATTTTTAAAGCAATTTGACTTGTCGGAGGAAGATCGAAGAGCCCTCGAAATAGCTCTTTGGATTAACCTGATAAAATCTGAAGAGACGGTGGCATCTGGCAGTTTGTCCGCAAACCTATTGAAGTCTGTTGATAAACTGGGACAAGGGGTTATTACCAAAATTGAACATCTTCTTGCCGGCAGGAGCCAAGATCTTGCCAAATCCGGTCAACTGGAACAAATATTCAGCGATGCATCAAATGCTAACCTGGCCGACATTAAATATTTAAAAAAAAGAATTAAGAATTTTGATGACTTGAACAGTAGCATCTTGCCAGAAAGGTTAGAAAGCGAGTTAATAAAAAAAATGGAAACCCATCGTTATTTCACTCCGCTGGGTAAGGCCATCCTCGAACCATCAAAAATGAAGAATATTGACTACCTCAGGAAAAAACTGAAAATGGCGGAAAAAGTAGTCGATTACAAACTGATGCAGGATTTAAATGTCGATGGGAAAGAACTAAAAATCTTGAAGAAGAAAATACTAAAAGCCGAAGCGTCTCCCGAAAGAGGCATCGAGACCTGGTTCCGAACCGCCAGTAGAAACCTTTACACCAGGCGGCAAATCGTCGATACAAAATCAAACATCATGATTACCATGAATGCCATAATCATGTCATTAATGCTGGGAACTCTATATGCTCAGTTAAAAGACAATCCACACATTCTATGGTTTCTGATTCCGATGGTACTCACTAATGTATTGTCGATGTCATATGCAATTTTTGCGACCAGACCTGTTCTTGAAAATGGCATATTCACCCGGGAAGAAGTTGATAAAAAAGAGGCCAGATTGACCACCTTTGATGATTTCTACCAAATGCCCTTAAAGGAATATGAATGGGCAGTCGGTGAAATGTTACAGGACCGGCAGTTTCTTTATAATACACTGATAAGGGATATGCATCGTCTTGGGGTAGATCTAGCGATACGATACAAAAATATCCGCCTTGCCTACCATGTATTCCTGTCAGGGTTGATCTTCTCCATTTTTATGTTTGCAGCCTGCTATGTAATTTTATAAGCTTTTGTTTATCACCTGGACAATTTTAAGATTCAAACCTTTGATCGTCTTTTGATCTTGCTTTAATCTTTCCTTGTCCATACAAAAATGGATAAAAATAAATCATACCGGTGAGATATAATAAATTAATGTTTTCATGAATGAATCAGCCTGGGCACAAGCCGAAATACTTCGATAAACTCACAGAGCACAAACATCAGATATCAGTACCAGAAAATGGCTCCTCATTTTGGTGAATTCACCACCAACTTTGAGTCTGATAAATTCTTATTTCCCGGCAATTAAAATCACAGATTAAGCAAAAGATAACGAGAATCAATCCCGAATTCCCTCAACGGGACCCGGGATTGGTTCTTCATCCTGACAATTCTGGCAAGCTTTCATTATACGACCACAAACTTCTTACCCTGTACATCGACCACGTCTTTGCCGTTAGGCAGGTAAGCCTTCGATCTTCTGAATTCAAATTCATCTCCTTTCGACAGGCTTTTAAGACTTGAAAGCATTTCTTTGGTCAACACAGATGATCCTCCTTCCAGACTGGTCATTTTTCCTCCTTTCTTAACATCCAGGGTAAATTTAAAAATCCGGGAACCAACAGCACATCCATCCACTGATACCGCGGTATGTTCCTCAATTTCCTTTTTGGTGATTTCGCCGCCAAATTTACCGGCAAAAATGATATAGGCGCCTCCAAGGGCCATTTCACTTCCCATCGATTCCTGTGATGATACTTCATGGAGCATAGCAGGTCCCTGAACAAAGGGAAAAGTCAAAAGTAACAAGACCCCGGAAAAAATAAAATTTCTTAAATTCTTTTTCATTTCTCTTATTTTTTTTAGTGAATTAAAATCTATATCAATATTATCCCCATTTTCAAAGCAAAAATCTAAAAAAAGACCAACAACCGGTCGTGGTAGAGGAACTACCATTCTCGCAGTCAACAAGCGCAACGGGTAGTTCCTCGACGATAAATGGTTGTTTGTATCCGGGGCTTTATACTTTCCGTTTATTGACGTTACTTTGCTGTTGGAAATAAAGACATGAAAAAAAATCATTCGGGAGTTACTTTTAAAGAGTTGACCATACACGGGTTATTCTGGCTTATATACGTCGTGTCGGAGTACTTTGCAAACCTGATGCACATGCAACCTGAACAGAACCTGCGTTTTTTTCAGTCTACCTTGCTTTCTCTCCCGGCATTAATGTTGGCCACCTACGTCATTTCCTTGTATGTGGTACCTCGTTTTCTAAATTCCAGCCGATGGCCACAGTTCACCATTTGGATAATAGGGATAGCGATCTTTGTTTTTTTTGCCCGGATAAAGTGGGCAGAACTGGTCACTTATCTTGAGAGTGACCGTTATTTCAAAATGCCGGCTCACAAAATGCTCAAAAATATTATCCGTGACTACTCGATCATCGCATTGGCCGTTTGTATATACATCATCGGTGATTATCGTAAAAAACAAAAGTTGAACGAACTATTGGTGAGAGCAAAAGCCGAAGCGGAAATCAAATTACTCAAAGGGCAGCTCCACCCGCATTTTCTCTTTAATTCACTCAATAATATCTACAGTCTGGCCCTTATGAAGTCAGACCTCACTGCTGACAGTATTTTAAAGCTCACGGAGTTACTTGACTACCTTGTATACCGGGCCGGAATGGACAAGGTAGCTTTATCAAAAGAGGTCGAACTACTCCAAAACTATATAGACCTGGAGCAATTGCGATATGGTGACAAATTAAAAATCCAATCGGATATCTCCTATCAGTATGACACCACCCAGGTCGCACCCCTGATCTTATTGCCTTTTGCTGAAAATTGCTTCAAGCACGGTGGTATTGGTAAGGATGGATTCTTTCGTATCAAAATAGACCTGCAGGCAGACAGTAAAAAACTCGTCTTTCATATCACCAACAGCAAGAAAAAAGGCAGGGAAAACACCGGAGTCCATGGAGGTGTCGGCCTTGACAATATTCGGAAACGCCTTATCTTGCTGTACCCCAACCGGCATCAGTTGAAAATTGATAATCTGCCTGATCGGTACAGTGTAAGTCTTGAAATAAACTTCGGAAATGAGGAAGTATAAATGCTATATCGTCGATGACGAGCCATTGGCATTGAACGTAATTGAACAACACCTGTCAAAATTCAGTCAGTTTGAAGTCAGTGGTAAATCGACTGATGCTGTCGAGTCGTTAATCCAAATAAAGCTCCTTCAACCCGATCTGCTCTTTCTGGACATAGAAATGCCCGAAATAACCGGATTGGATCTGATCGCTTCCATTCAACATAAACCAGAAATAATCATTACCACCGCTTACCGGGAATACGCTGTCGAAGGTTTTGAT
>JBGTCB010000610.1:0-1995 GCA_041748995.1 Saprospiraceae bacterium
CCATGCGACAATGGAATATATTCTTAATAAGTTACTCGACTTGGAGGTGCCGGTAGTTCAGCCGGCCGGCGGTCATGCGGTTTTTATAGATGCCACACGATTTGCACCCCAGATTCCTGCTCTGGAACTTCCCGGAGTAGCATTGGTCAATGCACTATTCCTGGAAGGAGGTGTTCGATCGGCTGAGTTGGGAACCCTCATGTTTGGCAAGTATGATGCTTCCGGAAAACATTTAAGTGGTCCCAGAGAACTCGTGCGACTGGCATTTCCCCGGAGGGTTTATACTCAAAGTCATTTTGATTATCTGATTGAAGTAATCGCTAAAGTATGGGAACACAGATATCAACTAACTGGCCTGGAAATCGTCAGGGAAGCCCCTTTTTTACGACATTTTTCGGCATGGTTAAAACCGGTTGGTTACTCTTCGTGAGCGCGACCGAACATCGGTTCAGAACATTACAGCTGTGATTAAAAGTCCCAACGACTGGGGATCATTTTATTAAATTACAAAAACGAAAAATCCCTTCCGTATTTCAGCATTTGCTCAACGAAATCATCCGGATAAGTTACTTTGATATCGGTGATCTCATTTTCGCTGTTTGTGACTGGAGTCAACTCCGGATTGACAAAACCTGAGTAGGGAGCGATATCAAGAGATTTCACTCTATTACGTACTTCGGCATGCAGAATAGGATCGACTTTTACGCCATAATTTTCTACCAAAGCCTGGCCAGCTTCAAAATCACCTTTTGATGTGATCCGTTGCAGTTCTCTCAACAATTCACCGAATAGAGCCCTTAATTTATCATAGTCATTAATATTGAAATAGGTTTTATCATCCCTTTGCACTTTTTCAATCACATTTTCCCCCTTACCTTTTTCAAAGGCCCATGCCGAAATCAACTGCCGGTTTCGCATATGCGACTCTTCAATATTTGATCCCAGTTCCACACGACGCAGTTGTTTCATTAATCCATTGCTGATAAAGTTATCGTATTCAGCTTTAGCCGCATCAAGATCAGGTATTAAGCCTAGTTCCATTATTTTCGGATCCATTATGAAATAGAGCGCAACAATATCTGCCCGGGCTTCTTCGATGGTGGAACTGTAACTCTTCAGGGATTCTTTTGGGGTTCCAACACCGGGCTCAATCTGTCCCGAGGCATGACCGATCACTTCATGCAGGGCGGTGCTCAATTTGCCGGCCAGTATGCCGTATTTCTGTCCTCTCTCGATTTCTTCCTGATCATGAGCAAATTCACTCAGCATTTCGGCTCCGCTCGATTCATTATAGGCATTAATAATGTTACCAAGGCTTACAGACTTAGATCCATGTTTTGTACGTATCCAGTTGGCATTGGGTAAATTTACTCCAATGGGTGTAGCGGGTGAAGCATCTCCACTTTCACTGGCCACATTCACGACCTTATAACTGATGCCAACAACACTCTTTTTTTTATGCTCATCCATAATGGTCGAATTATCTTCAAACCATTGGGCATTGTCCGATAAGACCTTCATTCTCTTGGAGGCTTCAAAATCATTGATTTGCACAATACTTTCATATGATCCTTTGTAGCCCAGGGGATCGTTGTATACCTCGACAAACCCCTGAATGTAATCGATATCCCCTTCGGTTGCCTGTACCCAGGCTATACTGTAATCATCCCATGTTTTCAAATCTCCGGTGCGGTAATAGTCGATCAGCAATTGCAGGGCATCAGCTTGTTTGGAATTCTCAGTCACTGTCAAGGCTTTCTCCAGCCAAGAAATCATTTGGTTTATCGCCTTGCCATAGAGCCCTCCTGACCGATAGACCTCTTCCCGGAGATTGCCCGACTGATCTCTCGTCAGCCGGCTGTTCAGACCATGAGAGACGGGCTCGGGACCATCGGATTTTGCTTTTTGAAGGTAGAATTCGCTGGCTTCTTTTTCAGTGATGTCCGGTGCATAAAAGTTGACTGCTGAAGCCATAACCAAATCTGTATTCGGATC
>JBGTCB010000611.1:0-7526 GCA_041748995.1 Saprospiraceae bacterium
CTTCGGCAATCTCCTTGATTTTTTCCAAAACACTTTGCCATCCGTCAGCATCCAGACTGTCTTGATACCTTTTTTCTCCATCGTCTACTTTTGAATAATCTCCCTGAGTAACCCTAAAACGGGTGCCTTCTCCTTCCGTAGTTAATTTATAATGTACCGTCAGATAGTTTTCCGGTATATCGGCATAGGTACCATTTGGATCGATGACCGTATAGACAAGACTTTTCCCGGGATCGAGAGATACCAGATCGCCTTTGACATAGATGACTTCATCAGTGGCACCTTTCCACAATATCGGTTCACCAATGATCCAGTCGCAAATGACTTCACATCCGTACATATAGAGTTTTGTTAGTTCCGGATCAACCAGCAGTTCCCAAACGGTACCGATCGGAGCATTGATAAAAATTTCATTTTCTACAACGAGACTTGATGACATACCTTCTGTTTTTTTGATTTATTTTGGCAATAATAACCTAAGAAAATCACAGTCAGCTTATATAAAAAGGATTTTTTAGTGTCAAAAGGGTAGGTGGTATGGCCAGGATCTGATTTCCAGCCGGGAAACAGATTAAATTTTAAGACCGATTGATAGCGCAACAGCCTCCTGTATAACAGGAATTATTTTTTTAAGTCGGCGTAACTGATCAGTTCGATTCCCAGTTCATCGATGACTGCTCTCACCCGCTTGTCGGTAAGCATTTTTAGTACACCATAGCGATCATGCGCTACATGCTCATAACCGGGATGACCAATGGCTTGCTGCTCTGGAAAATCATCTGCCGGATGCTCGACAAAAAGCCAGTTGCCGGGGGTTAACTCCCGGAGACGCTCTATAAAAAGCTGGATTCGTTTTTCTGCCGGGAGTGTATTATCACCCATCCCCGGAAACCGTTGCATGTGATAGTCTTCCGGAAAAATGTCCAGCCCGTATTCGATAGCCAGTTTTCGGAATAGTGCCTGGGTTTCCTCATTAATGCTCAGACAACCCATATGGGACGAGAGATGTGTGAGCTGGGGAATATCTTTTTTTGCCATTTCAATATGCGCCCGTAGTTCCTGTTCGATTTCCGCTATTTTCCAGTCGTGATCCATAATCGACATATGGGGCATCATGGCATTTTTCCGCACCATAGGATAAAAATATCCCCGTTCATCAGTGATCGAAGGCACCTGCGTGATCGGTCTCCATTTCAAATTGGTCCATTCGCTGGTCAGGGTCAGGTGAACTCCAACATCGAGACCGGGCATTTCGCGCAGCATGGCAATTGCTTCGGGATACCAGGGAGTGGGTACCATAACTTCCACCGAGGTGGCGATGCCTTGTTCGTAAGTCTGTCGGATACCGGTGTTGGTGGCATGCGAGCATCCCATATCGTCCACCCGGATGATCAGCCGGACTTTTTCCTCTGTTCCGGTTTGTGCGGAAATCACACTGATAGAAAAAAACATTGAAATCCACACCAGCAATCCAATTTGGAAGATCCTGGTGCATCTTTCTACGGTGAACTTTAGTTTGATCATGGCAGTAAAAATAAATATCCCTCTAATATAGGACTATATGACCTTTTACGAAGCTGACTTCCAGTATATAGTCCTGGACGAAAATTAGTCTAAAACAAGGGATTCTCTATGCTGAAGTGTTTGCCATTCCAGAGACCATGTCAGAATCATGTCGCCCCAGCTTAAAGCTTAGGAAGAGTGTGTCTCAACGCTCAACCAAAATACATGTAAACGTAAAAACGAAGCAGTAGAAGCGATCATGCACCCTATCTGCTTCTCCATTCCGTCGGGGTCAGACCAAAGTGTTTCTTAAATTGAGTATGAAAATGTTGCGGTGAGGAATATCCCATGCGGTGAGAAATTTCCGACACCGTATCTTCCATATCCTGCAGATATTGAATAGCCAGGTGGAGTCTTCTTTCCGCGAGATATCCGAACAAAGTATTTTGAAACATTTCTTTAAATCCTCCCTTCAATTTAAATTCATTTAATCCGACTGTTTTGGAGATCTCAGTCAGATTGGGTGGGTCGGTGATCCATTCATTAATAAAATCCCGGGCAGCCATAATCTTTTCCTTGTCGGTTTTGGTTTTTAAATGCTGGTAGGGCTTTTTTAATATATGAGGATAATTATCGACACATAATACCAGCAGTTCCAATGTTTTTGCCAGAAGAAAAATTTTCTTTAAGCTCCCGGTGTAGGGATTGACGATAATTTCATCGATGATCTTCTGAACTTTAATATCGATTGTTCCCCAGGCTTCGGAAAGAATTCCATTTTTCAATTGATGGCACGCAGAGGTGCAAAGGCGCAAAGTGCATATCAGGTCTACGCGATGAAAAAGCTTATCGTTGATTACCTTTTCTTCGGAAGGAACAATTAAACAATAACAATTCAACAATTCAACAATTCAACAGTTCATGGCACGCAGAGGCGCAAAGGCGCAAAGTGTGTATCACTTCCACGCGATGAAAAAGTTAAACTTATCGTTGATTACCTTTTCTTCGCGGAGGAACAATTAAACAATTAAACAGTTCAACGATTCAACAATTGATGGCACTCAGAGGCGCAAAGACGCAAAGTGCATTCAGTTCCACGCGATGAAAAAGCTTATCGTTGATTACCTTTTCTTCGCGGAGGAACAATTAAACAATTAAACAGTTCAACGATTCAACAATTGATGGCACTCAGAGGCGCAAAGGCGCAAGTGCATTCAGTTCCACGTGATAAAAAAGCTTATCGTTGATACCTTTTCTTCGCGGAGGAACAATTAAACAATTAAACAGTTCAACGATTCAACAATTGATGGCACTCAGAGGCGCAAAGACGCAAAGTGCATTCAGTTCCATGCAATGAAAAGCTTATCGTTGATACCTTTTCTTTGCGGAGGAACAATTAAACAATTAAACAGTAACAGTTCAACGATTCAACAATTAAATCCCACATTTCATGCGATATCAGACCCTAATTGCTAACTACTCGTTTCTTCGGAAGAAACAGTTAAACAGTTATACAATTCAACAGTTAAACAATCTTCCCTCCCCTTCTGTTTGAAATGAACAAATTTTGAAACCACATTATTATGGACGAATTTTCAAAAACCATTATCTCTGCTGTAGACCGCGTGAAGGAAGCTGTCATCAAGATTGATGTCTTTCGGCAGGCCAGGGGTAAGGCAACACATGGTGGATCCGGTTCAGGGTTTATTTTTTCCTCAGACGGCTTTGCGTTTACCAACAGTCATGTTATTCATAAAGCCGGTCAGATCCGGGTTACTCTTTTGGGTGGCGAAGAAGTAGGTGCAGAACTGATCGGTGAGGACCCTGATTCGGATCTGGCTATCCTTAAAGTTTTCAGCAATCAGACCGTATTTGCCAGGATGGGTAATTCAGATGACTTACAGATTGGTCAGTTAGTCATTGCTGTGGGAAACCCGTTGGGTTTTCAGCAGAGCGTCACTACCGGAGTGGTGAGCGGGCTGGGTCGGACCATCCGTACAAAAAACGGTATGCTGATCGACAATGTCATTCAATCGGATGTTTCACTGAATCCCGGTAATTCCGGTGGACCACTAACCGACTACCGGGGTGAAGTGGTCGGTGTCAATACCGCCGTCATTCAGGGTGCCCAGGGTCTCAGTCTGAGTATCGACATAAATAAAGCCAAGTCTATCGCGGAGCAATTGATTCGCAAAGGAAAAGTATTCCGGGCCCGTCTTGGCCTGATGCTTCAGGAAATTCAATTAAATCCTAAATTGCAGAGGCACTACGGCCTCAAAAACACAAAAGGCCTCTTTATTGTGCGGATTGAGGAAAATAGTCCCGGTTCTCGCTCGCAGTTAAAGGAGGGAGATATTATTGTCGAATTTAACAACAGGCCGGTTGCCAGCATGTTTGAATTGTTTCAGGAATTAAGCCATGAAGCTATCATGACAATGGTGGACATCGGAGTGATCCGGCATACGGAAAAAATAGTGTTTGCTATATTCCCGGAGAAAAAGGCGGCTTGATCCTGTAGTGCTGTTTGCAGATGATCGGAATTTCCGCATTGTTTGCCATTGGGCCAACCTTGATAAAATTTCCTCTGATGATTTTCAATAATCAATTTGCGATAGTTTTATTAAGCAGAATTATGTAAACTTGACCTCACCTACAGAAATTTTCATTTATGTATATCAAAAGAAATTATGGATTTTGGATGACTTTCAATTGGTCACGAAAACCATTTATTTACGGGTTTATATATTCGGCGGCAATTACGGCACTTCATTTTTTTTTAGATGTAAACCTGGCACTGCCCTGGCAACCAATCAGTATTATCGGTATAGCTGTTGCCTTTTACCTGGGTTTTAAGAATAACAGTTCTTATGATCGCACCTGGGAAGCCCGAAAGATTTGGGGAGGTATAGTCAATAACAGCCGGACCTTCGGGGCTGCTATTCTTGCGTTTGTCCAGGGTCCGCAAGCTGATCAGCATAAAAAGGAATTGGCCTACCGGCACATTGCCTGGTTGACCGCCCTGCGGTATCAACTCCGTCTGAGCCGGAGTTGGGAGCATACAGAAGACCGGGTTAAAGGACTTTACAGTCCGGAAATCTGCGAGAACTACTATGACCGGCTGGATGGTGAGCTTATGAATTTTATTTCCGATGATGAATTTGACTATTACAAAAGCAAATCAAATATTGCAACACAGATACTTGCCCGGCAATCTCAGCGACTCCAGGAACTAAAAGATCAGGGGTATTTTGAAGATTTCCGGCACATGGAGTTTCATAGTTTAATTCGTTCGTTTTATGAAGATCAGGGAAAAAGTGAACGAATTAAGAATTTTCCTTTTCCTCGTCAGTATGCTTCCGCTACTATTTGGCTAAGCATGGTCTTTAGTGCATTTCTACCCTTTGGTATGATGGATGCTTTTAATGGAAAAGGAGATATCTGGATGTGGATCACCGTTCCGATGACCGCATTGGTCATTTGGGTCTTTTTCCTGATGGAGAAAATTGGTGATTATTCTGAAAATCCTTTTGAAGGTACCTATAATGATATACCCATCAGTGCCATATCACGAAGCATTGAAATCGATTTGCGGGAGATGCTGAATGATTCTGATATTCCCAAACCGCTGGAACCGGTTAATGGATTCCTTATGTGAAGAATAGTAAACTTTTTACTTTTTTTTTAATCGCTTAGCCTGTCAGAAAGGGTTAGAGTCGGATGACAAAATCAATTAGTATCTTTAAAGACAACAAGTCAATCCAATTTTGACATATTAAAAAAGAAATTTAATGAAAATGGATCGAAGGAAAATTCTTGGGATAATAGGGGCGGGATCTACAGGGCTGATAAGCAGTTGGTCTTTAAGGAATTCTCTGGGTGTAGCGGAACCCAATAAGAAGAAATCTCCGGCAGACGCAATCGTCATCGAATGGAATGCCCACATCTTTAGTCCTGATGTGAAGAAATATCCTCTGCATCCAAAAGCGACCTATCATCCGGACGTTTCGGTCCACCCCAACGACCCTTTAGAGAAATACCTGCAGCGATTGGATATGGAAGGCATCGATCGGGCAGTACTTGTGCATCCTGAACCGTATGGTGATGATCACTCGTTGATTCTGGATTGTTTGAAAGGAGAGCCGGACAGGCTGAGAGGTACCAGCTTGTTTTATCCACGTGACAATGAAGCACCGGCTAAACTGGCTGCTTTGGTCGGTAAGGAGCCGCGAATTATTGCTACCCGGTTTCATGCTCTGAAGGGCAATGAAAAATACCTGGATACATTTGCCGATACCGGAGTCCGGGCTTTGTGGCGTCAGGCATTTGAATTGGATTTGGTGATCGAATTGCATATCGGTCCGGATTATGCAAAACAGGCAAGTGAGGCCATTGAAGCTTTTCCCGGATGCAAAGTATTGATTGATCATTTGGCAGAGCCTCATCTGGGCACTGCTGTCGAATTTGCCGATGTCCTGGATCTGGCAAAATTTCCCAATGTTTATATGAAACTTTCCGGAATCAACCATTTTGCCACGGATGCTCCTACTTATGAAAGTGCGATTTCTTTTACCACCCGGGTGATCCGCGAATTCGGACCCGAAAGAGTCGTTTGGGGCTCCGGTATACCCGCGATTGTTGATGTCCATATGAAGGGCTATTCCTCAGACGAAATCGCAATGGTCAAAGGAGGGAACATCCGTCAGTTGTTAAATTGGTAGGCAATGGTTCTACAGCGATTATTAGAGAGGTATTAATTAAATCAAACAAGGGAACGTGTCTGAAGTTGGACTGGGTTGAGCACAGGTAATCGACTTACGACCCGTATAACGGATATGCTCAGGACTGACCAAATTTAATTACTACGTATATTTCTTACCAATCCTCGAAAAAACCGGAAAGTGAATGACCCGTTCCGGCACATCTCCCCATGCCTTCTTCAATATCGGCAAAAGATCTTCCAACGGATTGCATTGATTTTTTTTAATAAAGTGTTTCAGGGCTGACCAGGTACCCAGGAATCCGGCCAAATGATCGAAGGTCCAGCTGCTTGTATAGTCATATTCCGGCATGTCGATTCCTGCAAAAGGAAAAGGGATGGTTCGATATCGCTCATCAATATATTTTCTTTCCTTGTCCCAATAAGGTCCGATGATATGGTGGTAGTAGTGATCAATGATTGCATCAATTTCCGGAATTATTCGCACCAAATGATATCCTACCAGAGCAAGGATACCATCGGGTCTTAGGGTCCGGTTGACCTCGCGGTAAAAATCTTCGAAAGAAAACCAGTGCACTGCCTGCCCAACAATGATTAAATCAAAATAGTGATCTGGGAAATTCGTTTTTTCCGCCGATTGCTGCGAATATTCAATACGATCATGAGCGATGGCATTTTTTAGTTGATTGGCACTGATATCGGTGGCAAAAATGCGCTGATAAAAAGGAGTGAGTTGCCTGGCAATTTGTCCATTCCCGGTTGCACAGTCCCAGGCGGTATCTCTTGCAACATTGTATTGACTGATAGATTCCAGGAGTTTAACCGGATACTCCGGCCGGAAACGTTGATAATTTTCAGCAATATCGGAGAAAAGATCTTTCATAAAAGCTTGAAAAGACTTTATCAGGAATTGCCTGCAAAAATATGTAAAAGATTGGTAACGGGTGGTGCATTAACTCATCGCATGACAAAAGACCATGGAGACCATCCGGATTTAATACGTGGACTTAGTGATGAATTGAAACAATTCATTTAATTTGACAAGTCAGCTGCGCAGATACAGGGGATGAACAGGACTCTTGGGATAGATCTGATTGCTGAGAAGATCGGAGCATTGAATATTTAGAATATTGGGAAAAGTGAATTACCGAAACACGCCGAGGGGCATCCTCCGTCACCTAACTGAGCCACTTTTATCCGGTTTGCGGGCAGGTCTTGGGATTGAAGGCAAATTGGGAGGCTGTTGAAATACCCAACTTGAGCTGATACTTGTCAGACCATTATTTATGTAAAAAGACCGCCGCTG
>JBGTCB010000612.1:0-2085 GCA_041748995.1 Saprospiraceae bacterium
AAAGAGGGTTCAATTCTTTCGTCGCAGTATCACCGCAAAAAACACATTGCATATTTATCAGGAAATTAAAGCATCAGAAAAAACCTAATTTCGCAGCACAATGAGTACAGAACGCATATTGATTATTGGCTCCGGCGGACAGCTTGGAACGGAACTTTGCGAAAGTCTTCGCGATATTTATGGAAACAGTAATGTTATTGCCACTGACGTAAAAGCATTGAGCGGTTCAATTTCAGAATCAGGGCCCGCTGAGGTTCTGGATATTCTTGATAAAAACCGCTTCACAGAACTCCTGGATAAATACAAACCAAGCCAGATCTATCATCTGGCAGCACTGTTGTCGGCCACCTCTGAAAAAAACCCAAAATTAGCCTGGTCTCTGAATATGGATGGCTTGTTCCATGTTTTGGATGCCGCAAAAGAGCGTTCCATCTCTAAAGTATTCTGGCCAAGCAGTATAGCGGTATTTGGACCGAATACACCGCGGTTGCATACTCCGCAGCATTGTATCATGGATCCCAACACCATTTATGGGATTACCAAATTGGCCGGAGAACGTTACTGCGAGTATTATTTTGAAAAACATGGGGTTGATGTTCGGAGCATTCGATATCCCGGATTAATCGGCTATAAATCAGCGCCAGGTGGAGGCACTACTGATTATGCGGTTGATATATACCACCAGGCATTGTTACAAGGCAAGTACTCCTGTTTTCTTTCCGAAGAAACCGAATTACCCATGCTGTATATGCCGGATGCATTGCGGGCTACCTTGCAATTAATGGAAGCGCCTGCGGATCAGATTAAAATCCGGAGTAGTTATAATGTTTCGGGAATGAGCTTCACACCCGATCAGATTGCCTCTTCCATTCGCAAAGAAATACCAGCTTTTGAAATCACTTATGCACCCGATTATCGGCAGAAAATTGCGGATTCATGGCCTCAAAGCATTGATGACGGAATAGCCCGGGCTGATTGGAAATGGAAACCGGAATACGACCTGCAGGCCATGACCGGAGATATGCTTAAACATTTGAGAGAATTGAAAAGCATCAAATCTTAGTCGACATGAAATTTTTCGGTAAAGGGGTAGGATTCTTTCTCTCCCCTTTCATTCACGAGAATTAAATTCCCTTCAATCTGGTAGTTCCCTTTTTGAAGCGACAATAAAATAAATCGTTGTGTATAACGGTCAACCTCAATATCCTTAAGATTGATATATTTTCCATTGAGCGTGGCCTTACGGATTTTTATTTCAACCAACTCGGGTTTTTTGCTTTTAAATGCCACATCGAAAATGGCATTTTTCCCTTGTTTCACCTGGTAAAATTGTGAAGAGTAGATAACAGGTTGCAAGCTTCCCGAAGCAGATTTTGATTTCACTTCGTAAAGTTCCAGGCATTTTTCGATGATGGCCAATTCGAGGAGAAGATAATTATTGTGTTTCCAGCTGCGGAGCAATTCATTCTGATCGGAACTAAGCGGTTCAAGCGACCAATCGATCAATAATGCGGAATGCACCTTCATCGAATCATTAAAGCGGTTGATGACAATGAGGAAGAGTTCCGTGCTTTGATTTGCATTTTGGAAATTTTCAAGTTCCATCTTCAAATTCTTCATCCATAGTTCACTGCTTTCATAGAGTGCTCTTGCAGGATTCCCATTGCCATCAGCACTAGTAAGCACAAAGTTTTTCCGCAGAAGGTTTACCTGTTTTTCAAGCAGTTCGTTGTTTCGGTCGAGTCGTTGGGCAACAAGCTTCTCATCCACCTTGCTTTTACAGGACAGGAACATCATAAGCAAAACGGGCAAGATCCACTTCATACTTCTATAACGCGAAAATATGGCTCAGGGTACAGAATCTGGCTCAGTTTTTAAAGTTAATATAAAATAAGATGACTTTCCCTAAGGCGTCGGTAATAGAGATAGATGCCGGCCAGGAGTATTCCCAGACCTGCCATAAACATTCCCCAGGAAAACTGCTCAGGGACAAATGAAGCCATTTCTCTGAGAACCATTGGGTTTTTGGGGTCGAATCGACCATTCAGCAGCATATGGATACTTTCTTCCATAAAAGTATATAAC
>JBGTCB010000613.1:0-3408 GCA_041748995.1 Saprospiraceae bacterium
ACAAACCAGGCAGAAATACGATCCGCAATTTTTTGGATGGGTGCCCTGCTGCGACTGGCGTTGCTGACCATCTGAATAATTTGAGCGAGCAATGTCTCTGATCCAATTTTTTCCGCCTTCAAAATAAAAGTCTGTTTGCCATTAATGGTGCCTGCACTCACCCAGTCACCCGGGCTTTTAATTACGGGAATAGGCTCTCCTGTGATCATCGACTCATCCACGGTGCTTTCACCTTCTTCTATTACACCGTCGACCGGAATTTTTTCACCGGGTTTGATGCGTAAATGATCACCAATTTGTACGTGCTCAACGGGAATAATTTCTTCCTTACCTTCGGATATTCTGGTGGTATTGCTGGGGGTGAGTTTTAATAACTCCCGGATGGCACTGCTGGTTTGACCATGCGCTTTCGCTTCCAGTAATTGACCTAATAATACGAGAGTAAGTATAACCGTGGCCGCTTCAAAATATACGTGTACGGTTCCATCTGCCATTTTAAATTGAGGAGGAAAAAGATCAGGAAATAGCATACCCGATACACTGAATAACCAGGCTACTCCGGCACCGATTCCAATGAGAGTAAACATATTGAGGCTGCGTCGTTTGATCGAACTATAGGCCCGTTGAAAGAACATCCAGGTAGCATAAAACACAACCGGTAGAGATAAAAGAAATTGAATCCAGATCCAGTATTTATTATCCAACCAACTATGCAGCGGATTTCCATGGATCATCTCTGACATGGCAATCAGAAAAATTGGCAGCGTAAAAGCAACGGCTATTCTGAATTTTTTTTTCAGTTCATTATAAGTCTTATTTTCTTCCGTTTCCGCAGGGTTCATCACCACCAGATCCATACCGCAAACAGGACAATCTCCAGGTTGATCTCTGATGATTTCAGGATGCATCGGACAAGTATATTGAATGGACTTTGGAGTTAAAGTAAGTTCTTCAACCAGATCCATTCCACATACCGGACAACTTCCGGGTTCGGGATATTTCTTGTTACCCTCGCACAGCATAGGACAGTAAAATTGTCCGGTGGAGGTTCCCTGTTTTTTGGAGGATTTCTTCGGGTCGCTTTTATGGTGGTGGTGGTGCTCTTCGTCACCTGGCAATGAGATGGTATAATGTCCGCCGGCATCTTCCATGGCTTTCTGAAACGTATTCAGTTTAATATGCTCATCCATCTGAATGATGGCTTCAGCCTTTTCCAGGTCGACGGTGGCCAACTCAACATCTGGCACACTATTTAATATTTTTTCAACATTTTTCCTGCAGCCCTGACAGGTCATTCCCTGTATTTTATAATGGTGTTTCATGGATATTTTTGTTTACGTAAAAGAGAATAAAATGAAAAGGATTTTATTGATGTGTCCTGGATTCGATTTTAAATTTGATCTATTTTCATCGATATTCATTCATAATGAATTTCATAGTACAAAAATCGAGATAAAAACAGACTCTCTTATTTCATAATTTTTAAAAAAACATATATAATTATGACTTCGCGATTATGAATTTTAAAGGCTCTATGCCTATTGATGGGAAGGCTATTTGTTCGCTACAACTATGGTTTCTGTAATGGAGCCGCACTTCAACATCTTATCTCCAAAGTAAGGATTCAGGATTTCTTTATCGAAGCTTAGCCAGTCAGCACCGGTATTACTATCAGCCATGGGACAATGTTGCACATACATGGCTGATTCAAATGGCCCAAAGGTTTTTACTAACCCGACCATCTGTACAGAAAGTGGTTTAAAATATTGCCTGGCTTCTTCAATATTTTTTGCAGCAATAAACTGGTTCAGTAAATCAATACTTTCCTTGCTAACAATCATCCAATAATTATGTGCCTCACCTGTAAACAAGTTCATGCTTGTCGCTTCAAATTCTTTCTTCAAAATTCCAGCTCCTTTTAAGGCTTCTGTCAAATCATCTTTCACCAGGGCATCTTTTAAAGGAATATACCGATCGACGAGCTTCTGCACCGCTGCTTTAGTCTGTGTACTGATATCAGAAGTTTTCAGGGTTACCGCCATCGGAGCCTTGATGTCTCCATGTTGATGCCCGGTCATCGCAGCACCTCCACCGGGATTCATCATGCTGGGTTTGCCGGCCAACTGAGCGGCAGCATCAATGGAGAAAGTGCCATTCACAGCGATTTCCGTACCCGCCTCCAATCCATCTTTGACAACAAAATGATCGCCAACCAAAGGACCGAGTTCCACTTCCAGCAACTTGAAACTAATGCCCATTTCACTTTCTTTCTTTTCATAGACCACCGATCGTGAGCCGGTCCACATCACCGCGGTTTTAGGTACCATCAGGCTTTCTTTTTTTCCATTGCCTATGGGTGACTTTACTACACCACTGGCAAACATTTCGGGTTTGAGTTTGCTCTTAAGATTCCTGATTTCTACCCGGGCTGTCGCTACCCTGGTTCGGGGATTAATGACCGGATCGATAAAAATGATTTTGCCACTGAAAGATTCTCCTGGTAACGAGGAGATGGTAAAAGAAACCTGACTTCCTATTCTTACCCAACTCAAATCGGTTTCATAAACATCAAAAAGAATCCATACTCTTGATAGATCGGTGATCTCATACAGCGGCATACCCCTGGATACATAGTCACCAAGATTTACTTTCTTTTCCATGACAATGCCGCTGACATCTGCCAAAATTGGAAACCGTTCCTGCGCCTTTCCTTTTTGCAGAATACTTTCAATTTGTTCGTCCGTCAGTTTCCAGTTCTTTAACTTTTCTTTTGCCGCAGAAAATAATCCAGGTTGGGTATCCTGAATTTTTTGTGCAGAAAATAATTCTTCCTGTGCAGTGACCAGTTCGGGAGAATAAATACCGGCTATTCGCTGACCTTTTCGAACGGACTCTCCGGTAAAATTGATGGCCAGTTCTTCCACCCTGCCGTCAAGATGGGTGACCTGAGAATAGATTAAACGTTCATCAGGGAACACTTTTCCATTCACCCGGATTTCCTTGACCGGGGTGCTTAAGCCAACGATTTCGGTTTGCACATTGGCTAAGGCCATGGCGGTAGCAGACATCCGGATTTCTCCCGGGCTATCGTCACCTGATTGATCATCGACCGGGATCAAATCCATTCCACAAAGAGGGCAGGAACCTGGCTCGCTCTGCCGTATCTGGGGATGCATAGAACAGGTCCAGGTGGTTGGATGGTCGCCGACATGATTTTCCATTGTTGGCGACGGAGATTCCTTTTCATTTACTGGTCTTACCAACCAACCGATAAAAAATCCAACTGTAAGAATAAGCAGGAATTTTAAAATGGCAGAAAATGATATTTTGATATTTTTCATGACTTATTATTTATATAAACTATCTGATGAAGAAATCAGATTGGTTATTTTCTATTTTATTTTATTT
>JBGTCB010000614.1:0-7628 GCA_041748995.1 Saprospiraceae bacterium
TTCAAGGTCTTCGCTTATCATGGCAACCATATCATCTTCGATCGGTGTTTGGTTTTGGTAGATCCAGATTCTCGCATCGGGACTGAGCTTTTCAAAGTCAACTTTCATAAATTAATAGATTGTATTATGAGCTCTGTTAAATCATAAACCATTACCTCTTCGTTTTTGTTTTTCGCCGTTAAGCCATCACTCAACATAGTCAAGCAAAATGGACAAATCACAGCCAGATAATTGGGATCAGTTTTCAGGGCTTCTTCGATGCGTTCGATATTGATTCGTTTTTCCCCAGGTTCATCTTCTTTAAACATCTGAGCTCCTCCCGCCCCGCAGCATAAACCATTTGAACGATTTCGTTCCATCTCGACTAATTCACCGTCAAGCTCCATGAGAAGCTCTCGCGGTGCTTCATAGACGTCATTGGCTCTGCCAAGATAACAAGAATCATGATAAGTTATCCGCTTTCCCTTGAATGCTCCACCTCTCACCTTTAACTTTCCGTTGCTGATCAGGTCAGCCAGCAACTGAGTGTGATGCATGACTTCATAATGTCCACCTAAGGCGGGATAGTCGTTTTTAATGATATTGAAACAGTGAGGACAAGTGCTCACTATTTTTTTTATCTGATAATTATTTAAGGTCTGAATATTTTGCAGGGCCAGCATCTGAAAAAGAAATTCATTACCTGCTCTCCGTGCAGGATCACCGGTACATTGTTCTTCCTTGCCCAAAATGGCGAAAGAAATACCACATTTCTGGAGAATAAAGGCGAATGCCCTGGTGACTTTCTGAGCCCGGGGATCAAAGCTGCCAGCGCAACCCACCCAAAACAAAACTTCAAGTGAAACCTCCTGAGCTGCCAGATCGGCCATCCTGGGTATATTTTGTAACTCCATCATTTTTAGCTTTTAATCCAGGAATCACGATCTGTTGTTACCTGCCACACAGCACCATTATTTTCCAGGCTATTAAACATCGGCACCCAATCCGGGGCTCCGCTACCCATGGTGAGGATCTCATACCTTCTCATTTCCAGGATAATCTCCAGAGGATTGATCAAGACCGGACAAGCTTCCACACAAGCATTGCAGGCGGTACATGCATGCAGTTCTTCTTTTGAAATATAATCAAATAAAGATTTCCCATCGTCAAAATTTTCTTTAGATAAGATCTCCGAACCCGCAGGCTGAGTTTCCTTTATATAGAGGCTATCTCCAGATCTAAGTTTCTTTCCGACTTCCTCTGCCCGGTCCCGGACATCCATCATTATCTTTCGGGGCGACAATTTTTTTCCGGTGATGTTGGCTGGACATACGGCTGTGCAGCGACCACACTCCGTACAGGTATAGGCATCGAGAAGGTTTTTCCAGGTCAGACTAAACACATCATTTGCTCCAAACTCAGGAATTTCAGATACAGCATCAGCCACCGGATTCGTTACCTCCAAACCCAACATACTTTTCACTTCATTCATCACTTCCGGCATATTATTCATCGTACCGGGAGGTCGCTGACTTGCATAGTAGGTATTCGGAAAAGCAAGGAGAATATGCAAGTGTTTAGAAACAGGTAAATACAAGATAAAACCAAAAACCACCAGAATATGGAGCCACCAGCCGGCTCTTTCCAAAAAAATAAGCAGTTCGGTACTGAGGCCCTCAAACATAACCGGACCCAGCATACCACTGACAGCCAGAAAACCAGTATCCGGATAAGATAAGGGCTCACGGGATTGCAATACCATGTCAGATCCATTCATGGTAAAAATGCCAATTAGCAGAAGTAATTCACCGACAAGAATCAGGTTAGCGTCTTTCTTTGGCCAGCCTGCCATTTCCGCCATTTCGAAGCGGCTTAATCGGAGAATATTTCTCCTCCAAAGGAAGATCACTGTAGCTATAAAAGCCAGGATAGAAAGGATCTCTATCATGCTGATCATAAAAGTGTAGAAGCCTCCTAAAGACAAAGCGAATAAACGATGTCTACCGGAGAGTCCATCAAAGATGATCTCAACAAGTTCAATTTGGGTGATGAGGAAAGCTAAATATATAAAAAGATGAAAAACAGCTGGTAAGGGGCGCTTGAACATTTTCTTCTGGCCAAATGCAATCAACCCCACATTAGTCCACCTCTTGAAAGGGTTTCCATCCGGAACATAGGATTTTCCCAGACCTATATTTCGCCAAACTCCACCATAAAGTCTGATTGCAAAGTAACCAACAGTCAGGAGCAAAAGCAGAAAAAACATTTGTTGGATACTCATGAAGGACCTATTTTCAAAATGGCTAACTTTGAGAACCGGTCAAGCTTAAGTAATAAACTGAAAATAACCGGACCGGTCGAAACAGCCATCATGCTATCAAGAATATGAAAATACTAAACCAAAATCAGATCAAACAAAAAATAAGGCGCTTGTCTTTTGAGATACTGGAGAACAATTACAATGAAAAACAGATCATTTTGGCTGGCATTAATAATAATGGGATGAATTTTGCCCGGCTCCTCTTAAAGGAACTGCAGAAAATATCCGAAATAAACTTCATTTTAAGTCACATCACTCTGGACCCGGCCGAACCCCTCTCCGATCCAATCAAAATCGATCTGCCTAATAAAGAACTTAGAAACAAAGCCATAATCATCATTGACGATGTTGCAAATACAGGCAGAACAATTTATTTTGCCCTCAAACCTCTAATGGATATTGTACCAAAGAAAATTGAAGCGGCTGTTTTAGTAGATCGAACCCACAAGTCATTTCCAATTAAAGTAGATTATGTAGGGCTTTCTCTGGCTACCACGTTAAAAGAAAACATTGACGTGCAGCTCAAAGGTGTAGATGAAATGGCAGTCTATCTTGATTAACCGTTGAAATACTCACTTTGATGCTGCAGTCGGAAATCGTCGTCGCAATCGGAACTCAACGAATCATTTACATCCACACATCAAACAGTACTTGTCCTGAAAACGTCTGTACCTCCTAATAGCCCACGGATGCCAACTCACTATGTAGTCTTTCGATCTGCTCCATAGCAGCATAGTAGCCTAACTCATAGATCTCCTTTGACTTACTGAAATTAAAAATATGGTAATTATGCAGGCCAAGAGGTTCAATGACCATATCGCAAGCATCGTAATTAAGTCGCGACCGGTACCAAAGGCTGATTTCAAATACCCTGGCCAGAATACTCTTCAGACCACTCAGTTCATTGTTTGATTTTTCTACTTTGGTAACTACATTGCTGCCTATCAGAAAATCACAATGGGTACGGATTGGATCTGCTGGCATATTATTCATCACCCCACCATCTACATAATAATGACCATTAATCTCCACTGGCTGAAATATGCCGGGAATCGCTGCAGAGGCAATCACAATCTCATGTAAGGGACCATGATCGAAAATTTCATGTTTACCTGTATTTAGATTGGTGGCTCCAACAAAGAATTTCTTTGCCAGGGCTTCAAAATTTTTTTCGGGAATGAGGCGCTTCAGCTGATGATACACGTAGTCCTGACTACTCAACCCTCTTCTGGGCATTACCAACCGAAACATCTTATAGATATTACTCTTCTCAGAAATCACCCTTATCTCGGCAGGGCTGTAGCCATGGGCGTAAAGTACTCCTATTATTGCACCTGCCGATGTGCCACATATCACTTCAGGATAGATATTACTATCTTCGAGGGCCTGCAGCACACCGATGTGGGCGATCCCACGAGCTCCTCCTCCCGACAGGGTAATTCCGATTTTTCCTGGCATTTCATTTACACTTATTCACATCAAAGATAGTAAACGAAAATACCTGATGAAAAATGCCCTGGACTAGAAAACAAAAAGCCACCCAATAGGTGGCTTTTGTTTTATTCTGTTGATAGCAAGATTAGTTAAAGATATAACGCAAGCCCAACCTCATCCTATACCGGGAAGCAAAGCTACTGATATCATACTTCTCCTTCCCCAGGAGATCATTGGTAAAACTGAATGTGGGGGTCTGACCTTCCAATCTTTCGAATTGATAGAGATTTGAATTGTTGAAATCTCCAACCGGCGTATAAATCGTACCAAAGTCTTTACTCAGCATATTGGCAAAATTCTCAACATCTACCGATATCTGTAACCGGTGCAGGGAACCTCCTGTCTGTATGCCAAAGTCATGCCGTATCGCCACATCAAACTGGCTGGTGAACGGGGATCTTGAACCATTCTTAAGGGCATACTGGCCTCGTCTATCTTTCAGGTGCGGATCATCTTCAATAAATTCATTTAGCAGTTCCCATTGCTGAGCAGGAGAAAGACCATTCTTTTCCACCAGGACAATGTCACTTTGAGATGCCGGAATAAAGGGTAATGCACGATTCCTGCTGGTACTTCCTGTTTCGTTGTTTGGATTCCGACCTCCGGATCCTCCTATAACATATGAAAAGGGAATACCCGATTGACCCTCATAAAAAATGCTAAATGTTGTAGCAGTAGATCCCGTCTGATTCCACTTCAACTTGTATGAAAGTGCACTGATCAGCCTGGATCCAAGACTATAGTCTGATCTTCCCAGGACAGGATTATTTCTTCCATCTATGTTGATCTGTCCTCGCCATTGGGAGGAATTTTGTGATGAAGTCCCTTCACTAACAGCTTCAGCATCACCATAGGTATAAGCCAACATCAGGTTTAATCCAGACTGCCATGCCCTGGACATAGACCCGGATAAATTATAAGTAAAACCCTCATTGGTGTTGCTCCCTACATAGATTGCACCGTATGTCGGGTCTATACCCGTGCGGGAATATACCGGCCTGTTATCTGCACCTGCCCAGTTAAAACTTACGGTTGGATCTGAATTGACATTCGTATAGATCACATTGTTTAAAGTCTTGGTATAGATACCTTCAAGACTGAATTTCCATCCGGAATTTAAAGTTTTGTCAAGAGCAAGATTACCCCGCAACACCTGTGGATATTTGAAGTCCTTTACAAACATATCAACGTTGCCGGATGGAACACTAAAATTAGGATTTGTATATTGATTATTGATATCGGCCCGGAATCCATCCGGTGCTGCTCCGGCAAAGCCCTGGGTCAATCCATTATTATTAAACATGGCTCCTGGCCATACAAAAGGAATTCTTGAGGTAAAAATCCCTAGTCCACCTCTGACGATCGACCGGTTGTCCCGGTTTACATCATAACTGAAGCCCAGTCTTGGTGAAAACATCAACTGTCCATCAGGTGCCGTACTACCTTCGATATCATTAGCAATGGGATATCTAGCCCGTATCGCGGGTAAAGTCTCTGTATTAAGGGACGGATCATTAACCGGATCACTGGTGATAAATGGAATATCAACCCGTAAACCGGCCGTAACCGTCAGTTTGTTGTTAAGAGCCCATTCATCCTGAGCATAAAGCCCCAGTTGCATGGCTCTAAAATCCGCTGCCGCGGCAGTACCGTCACCGGTGATATCATCCACCAATGAGTATGAACGATCATAATCAATCGGAGCTTCATTATTCAGGAACGCATCAACAGAAGCAAAATCATAGGATCCGAAATTCTGCCCGATAAACACGTTTCGTATGTCATAAAATTCATTGTGTGTCCCCAAGGTAATGGTATGGTCTCCCTTGTAAATTTTCAGGTTATCTGTGATAGAAAGAATCTTCTGATCAAGAAAATTGGCGGTTGAAAATTCCTCGCTTCCTAAAAAGATATTACCGCTGCCATCTTCGATATCTACCCAGGGAAAATCTCCTCCGACTGGGTCCCGGTCATCGACAACCGAGGTATAACCGATGATCAGATTGTTTGAGATCTGATTACTGAACCGGGAGTTTAACTCGGCAGCAAACGAGTGGGTCGTACTTGGAAAATAGACTCCGGTATTGGAATAAAAAATAGCGTCCGCTCTGTTGGTTGTTGCATGCGTGCTTTCACCCTCCGTAAACTGATGTCGTAAAGTCAACTTATGTTGATTGCTTAAGTTAAAGTCAAGTTTTCCAAAAAGCTTTGTTCCATCCAGTTTGTTCAATTTTCCTCCAAAATCACCGGGATCATACCCATAGGTATTTCTCAAAAAACTACTTAGCTCGTTGAGTTTGTTGACACCCGCATCACCCCGGTATGACTCAATGTCAAAAGGTGCAGGCGTCTCATCTCTTTGTAGTTCGACGTTGGCAAAGAAAAATATTTTGTCCTTCAGGATAGGACCACCTAATGAAAGTCCGTAGAGCTTTTCACTAAATTCCGCTAATTTTTCCCTCTCATTTCCAGTTTGTTCTGCCAGTTTTCCAGGAGTCTTACCGGAAAGATTCTGATTCTTCAGGAAGTAGTATGCTGTTCCTGCCAGGGTATTCGTACCGGATTTCGTGACCGCATTGATGCCCCCACCGGCAAATCCACCAAGACTAACATCATAAGGGGATAGCACCACCTGGATTTGATCAATGACATCAATACTTATAGGTGAAATTCCGGTTGACCCCCCATTGGTACCTGTCGATGTCAAACCAAAAACATCATTGTTGACTGCTCCGTCGATATAAATTGCATTATAGCGGTTGTTGATTCCTGCAAAAGAAATCCCGCTTACAGATGTGCTAGCCTGAGGTGTCAGTCGCATAAAATCGTTTAAATCACGATCAAGAGTTGGTAATACATCGATATCTTCTGAACTGATCTGCGTAGAAGCACCTGCATTTTGTCCCGTGGCTCCTGCGCTGGCCACCACCTGGATGCCCATGAGTTCAAATGCTTGCTCCTCCAGGATAATATTACGGCGCTGCGCTTCTCCTAAGCGTAGCGTTAAACCATCGATTACATTATCTCCATAACCGGTATACGAAGAGGTAATCTTGTATGGACCTCCAACCCGCATATTGGCAATATTAAATGTACCATCAATATCCGTCGATGTTCCATAGGTGGTACCCGAGGGTACATGAATAGCCACGACATTGGCTCCGATCAGCGGTTCTCCGGCAGCATCGGTCACGCTACCACTAAGTGAGGAGGTGGTGACCCCCTGACCATAGAGTCCCTGCAGTGGCACTGTCGCTGCAAAAGCCATAAGAATAAGGCATAGCTGTTTTATTAATAGTTTTTTCATAGTTTAGGTAATTTTGTTCATAATCGAGCGCAAAATTAGTCTTTATCCTTAGCCATCAGATGATTCAGGATTAAGTTTAAGTTAAGTCTTGAAGGCCTCATAGTCAATCTAAAACATATGGCAAAAGTATTAAATTATGATATTTGTAAGTTAGGGACTTACTCACATCGACGGAATTACTAATTGTTATAATAAGCCCGGATAATGTTGGATAATCACCAATTTAGAAGGGGTTACGGTACTATTTTAACAATTAAACCGGGATTATGTATTAGGGTTTTGTTATGAAAGGCAGAAGTGCAATAAAGACGGGCTTGGCCCTGATGCGAATGCCGTCAGGGTGCTCCAGAGGTTTTTGAGGGCATGAATGAGCGATTTGTGCCTCTAAGGCACAACGAAGATCTGGTAGATCTTCGAGCGAATGAACCGCTCGCGGATGGGAAGGCATGGTCACCATCATGGTGAACATCAAAAATCGATGATGTGCCCGTATTTGCAGCAATTCTGCCTTGTATAGAAAGTCTAATG
>JBGTCB010000615.1:0-8027 GCA_041748995.1 Saprospiraceae bacterium
CATAACCGGATTGGAGCCAGACCAATGATGTGGGAAATCTCCGGATATGAATCCTATGATATTGATGAAGAAATTGACTTTCGAATTGCTGAGTTTTTGCACGCGGAACACCGTAGCGGACGACTTAGTAAATAATCCACGATGCCGGCTTTATCAAAAATCAGACGAAAAATCGAAGTTGCTTTTGACTTTATACCTTGGAAAATTAATCATGCCCAAAAACTAAACCAGTTTTATGATCGTCATAAAGGTAAATCATGCATTATAGTCGGCAATGGACCCTCCCTAAATAATATGGATCTCTCTCCGGTTAAAAACTGTTTTACCTTTGGCTTAAATAAAATCTATCTTATTTCAAAAACCATTGATCTGAAATTAAACTATCTTGTCTCTGTCAATAAATTAGTCATCGAACAGAGTTTAAAGGAGTTCAATGATTTCCAGTGTCCGGTTTTTCTGTCCTATACTGCTGCAAAGGGCTTGCCACTGGTTTCGTCAAATATATTTTATCTTCATACCGGTAATTTTATTGGATTCTATAAAGATATATGCATGCCTGTCTATGAAGGTTTCACAGTGACCTATGTGGCGATGCAAATAGCCTATTTCATGGGATTCCAAAATGTTTATCTCATCGGAGTAGACCATAATTTCATGCAGCAAGGAAAGCCCAATGAAATACAGTCACTGGATGGAGAAGATGTAAACCATTTTGACCCTGGATATTTTGCCGGTCAGAAATGGCAGTTAGCGGATTTGCTGAATAGTGAAAAGTCCTATTTACTTGCCAAACAGCATTATGAGAAAAATGACAGAAAGATTTACGATGCTACGGTGGATGGTAAATTAACGGTTTTCGACAAGGTTGATTTTCAGGAAGCAATAGAGAGCTGTCAAATCTGATCCCGGTTAAGTGAGTTCACAAGGCGCTTAATTGAGAATGAATTAGAATCATCTGGAATGGCGTTTCATTAACTCTTTCCTGGAATGTTTCCACTTTTTAGCAGAGACAACAGTGGGATTATCTTGAATACCGACAATGCACGGGATGGTTATCTTGCTTGATTCAATCAAACGAAAAATTACGCATTTGAGCATTAAGACAATGGCTGTCGCTACTCCAGAATTCTTAAATAAGCTTTTGAAGTAATTCTTGACCAAGGATTAAAACACATGCAATTCCTTTCAGCATCTTATTTTGAGGCTGCCGGACATCACTTAAATGATCTTGAAAAGATGCCCCACTGGTGACTAGAAATTTCAGCTGAAAGGAACTACTACAGAGATGAGAAGAAGACCGCCCGGTGCCGCCTGTTAAACCTGCCTGCCATTAATCCTCGGGAGTCTAACTATAGACCCGGCTATGCATGGATTTCCTAACTGGAGACCGCTATTAATATAGTTTGGATCTGTCAGTCTCCATATCACATTCATCACAACCGATTTTTTTACAAGCCTGTTGGAATGCTGATAGTTCTGTATCGGCAAATTGAGGGCTTATCAACACCTTTCCGGCGTAATCTAAAACTCCCCAAAGACCATTTTCTCTTACCATCAGATGACACTTATCTTTTATAGCTTCATATTTGCAGGGGAGAATCTGCTTCAAAGTTCCATCAGCTTCTTCATCATAAAAACCACCCTTCCCGTCGATAAATAATAAAACGCCGCTCCTATTTATAGTCGCCACATTATCATAAATGGCGGGAACAAGAATTTCTCCATTAAGGCTCATTATGCCAAACTTGTCATTTTTTCGGACAATCAGCCAGTCACGATAAAAAAGTACTGTACCTTCAGGTTCTAAACTACTGGTTCCTGTATTACGAAATGATAGGCTATACGAGCCATCCAACACCTCATCTATTTCGAGAGATCCAATCAATTTTTGTGTATAAAAGTTAACAATTTGCATCTTATTGCTTTTATGGAGAAATAATATACTATCACTGAATGTGCCTATGTGATCATATTCCAGAGGGTATAAAATATTACCGTTCACATCGACAATTCCGGTGTAATCACCATTTTTCACACAAAAACTCACATTATTACATCCTCCAATATCATCGTAAATTGGTTCTATGTTTACACTTTTAGAAGCAGTGAAGACCCCTTTTTTTCCATTCAATTGCAATAAGTGCAGCGCTTCGTCTTTTTGAGCAAACAGGGAGCCGGAATATATGCTGATGACGAAAATCAGGCATTGCCATATTGTGTTTCGATTCTGTATGATATTCATTTTTAAATATTTATGCCGTGATAGGTAGCTATTTGCGAGAAATGAGATTAATAGTTGCCCCAATTAATCCAATTCATCCAATTGGCAAAATTGTCCCAATTGCTCCAGTTCTCCCAATCCTGGGAACTTTTCTCAAAGGGAAATTGAGTGGTTTCAAAAAAATTAATCAAGGTCTTATCCGTCGCCGGTGTTTGGGAATTTTGCAAGGCCTCTCTGATTTGAATCACCCGCTGATTGAACGTGAGCGGAGGCGTTGTTAGTCCGGATTTGCCTGGGAAATAAAGAAACAAACCAAGGAATAGGTAAACTTTTTTTAGTGACTTCATGCTATGTCTGTATTTGTTGAATCGTTGCCCAAAGATGGAGTGTAATGATTAGGTGGGCAATCCAGGTTAACCTATAGATCGGGTCATTGAATTCCTGGATTTTATAGATTTATTGCTCTGAATCATACCCCGTACCAATTCTCTTGAACAAGAAATATGTCAATGGTGAATATTCTGGGTCATGGAAGCCGGCTGAATCTTTTTCACCCTTGGAGGCAACGAAAATTCCAATTGCCTGAGAAAACTACGGGTGAAATTAGACCAGGAAAATTGGTCGTGACATTTTAAGATATTTCCGTGGATAACGTTTTTATTTTTTTCTTCCAGAAATCGCTCAATCCCTGCCGCTATTTGATCAGGCTCAGGTTTAGCAATAAATCCATTAATACCATCATCCACAATTTCAGGAAGACCTCCTACGTCGGTGATCAGAACCGGTTTTGCAAAATGAAGGGCTATCTGAGAAATTCCACTTTGAGAAGCCGTCCGGTAAGGTAAGACCACCAAATCGCAAGCACCGAAGTAATACTTCACTTCTTTATCCGGGACATAAGAAGGGTGTACTATGACCTTATCGGAGATCATATGTCGTTCAATAAGTTCACGGTATTTATTTTCTTTTTCGTAAAAGTCACCGGCTACTATCAACTTGATTTTTGCATGCCTGAGCAGGGGATCGGCCAGCGCTTGAATCAACAAATCCAATCCTTTGTACTTTCTTACGAAACCGAAGAAGAGCAGATAGGTTGAATCAGTCGGTAATCCCAAAAACCTCAACGCATCGCTCCTGGGTACTCCGGTGCCATAATTATCGTAAACCGGATGTGTCAGTTTAATGATAGGTTTATTCAGGCCTAAAACCTCAATATCCTTCTTCACTTTATCAGACATCACCAAAAAATACTCAATAGGTTCCATAAAATACCTGGTGAGTGATTTGTCTCCAAGGCGTTTCTCATGGGGGATCAAATTATCGACCAACGCCACGATCTTTGTTTTACATTTTTTCTTTATCAACCGGAGAATCGTACCAAGCGACGGGCCGAAGAAAGGGATCCAATAATGACAAACAATCAGATCCGGTTTTAATCCTGCAATCTCTCTGGCGACTTTTACCCAATTAAAGGGATTAAGCGAATTAATTCGAGGTCGGATATCAAGACCATGGTCTGCCTGATCGGTGTCTAACTGACTTTTACCTGGAAAAAGAAAAGAGGGATACTGTAGTTTAAACGTATAGATGACCGGATGCATGTGATTCAACTTCAGTTCCTCTGCAAACCGATGATTGAAGGTTGCCAACCCTCCGCGCAGGGGATAAGCCGGACCAATTATTACCGCTTTTTTCATCTTTCAGAGGCTGGATTGAGTGTCTCAATGTAAAGTTTATTTTGCTATTCAGTCCCGGAATCTATGCATACACCTATTACTGGGCCTTAATAAGTTAAGAAACAACAATATTCATGGACAGGGAAGCGACAACCATTGGGTTAGCATCAATGTCACGAAAGAGACACATCCTCATTACCTTATCTGACCGCGTATTGCCGGGTGACCCTTTGACCCGGCTCTAAAAATCCAGCCGGGGGAATCTGAAAGATGATATTACCTATATTACCTTACTATATTTGACCAAATAACCTGCGAGGCTGTTTTAAAACGATGAAAAGTACTTCACTAGACCTATCCATTCCCATCCTGAATGAAGAGAAGGTACTTGAGAAGAACATACTGACTCTGCTTGATTTTATGGAATGTCATCTGAATAGCAGCCTGATTGATTGGCAAATTGTTGTGGTTGACAATGGTTCGATCGATCAATCTTACCAAATCATGCAACAATTGTGTAGCCGCTTTCCCCGACTCAGGTACCTGCGTATTGAGCAAATTGGAGTGGGACTAGCCCTGAAAACTTCATGGAAAGCATCAACTGCCGACATTGTAGGCTATATGGATGTAGACCTTGCCACATCCTTAAAGCATATCCGGGAGATGCTACCAGCTATTGTGGATCAACAATTTGATTTTGTCTATGGATCGCGACTCCACAAAAATTCCCGGGTCACTGGCAGGTCCCTTACCCGGGAGATCACTTCCCGTAGCTTTAACTGGTTACTAAAGAACTATCTGAAAGTCCGTTTTACGGATGGAATGTGCGGATTTAAGTTTCTCAAACGGGAGATTGCTCTGACACTGATGGAGAAAGGTGCACAAAATGATGGTTGGTTCTTTTCAACAGAATTACTTTTCCTGGCAGAAAAACTAAATTATAAAATATTCGAACTACCCATTGAGTGGAAAGACTCCCCGGGCAGTAAAGTGCGAATTATACCTTTGAGCGTCAGGTATATTAAAGCGATGTACCATATAAAAAAACATGTGCGTTCATTCCCAGTTCTTCAGTAACTGTTCAAATTAGATATATGGAATAATTGTGATATTTTTTTGGCAAAGGCCGGGTTTTTCAACACCGGCAGAGCCAGAGATGTAGATCCTTTTACAATAGGAAAAATAAGTTGGAATTAATGAAAAGTTTTAATGCTGAGATCTGATGCAAAATTAACGAACAAAAACTTGTTGACTTGGAAGTGCAAACCTTTGATTATGTCGTCGTAGGTGGTGGTATTTTTGGAATTTATACTGCACTGCTTCTCGCTAAACGAAAAGCCCGGGTTTTGCTCCTCGAAAAAGATGCCCGTCTTTTCTCACGGGCTTCGGTAATCAATCAGGCTCGTTTACACGGAGGTTACCACTACCCCCGCAGTATTGCTACGGCCAGGGTCTCTCATATGTATAAGGAAAAATTTATGCGCGACCATATGCCGATGGTGAATCATCGGTTCAAACAGTATTACGGTATTGACAAAACCAGCAGTTTTACCTCGGATGATCAATTTATATCCTTTTGCCATTACCTCGGGCTTCCCCTTCAAAAAGCGGAAATACCAGACTACTTCAATGCCGGACAATTTGAAGCACTTTATCTGACAGACGAATACAGCTTTGATCCCACCCAACTGGCAGCCTTCTATTCTTCGAAAATCAGTGATTGTCCATATGTCAATATACTGCTAAATACAATCATTCAATCAGTGACCAGTACAAATGATTATTGGGAGTTGCTTCTACAAAATACGACCGGTCATCAGCCGCTTGTGGTTCAGGCCAGCTCTGTCATAAATGCAACTTATAGCAGTATCAATGTTTTGAATCAATTATTTGGCCAACAAAAATTCGCGATGACCCACGAAATCGCTGAGGTAGTGATCGCATCGAGTTCACTGAAAGATACGGGTCTTACCGTGATTGATGGAGATTTTGCTTCTTTTATGCCCTATGGCAACAGTGATTTTCTCTCACTATCATCTGTCCGTTACACCAGTCACTCCATTTGTGATGGAGATTTCCCACAATTCGCCTGTCAGGATAGCGTACCTCTTTGCCAACCGAACGACTGTCGCACCTGTCATGATTGTAATGCAAAACCCAGGTCTAACCAGGAGAAAATGATGCATCAAATCGGAAAATATATATCTTCCGGGATCAAATTGCAGTATCTCCACTCTATGTTTACTGTAAAATCGAAATTAAAGAGCAGTTATATTGATGATAGCCGTCCGACCCTGATTCAAAAGATGCAGGACTCTCCCGGCTACCATTGTATTTTTGGTGGTAAAATAAGTTCTGTTTATGAGATAGAATCCCATTTCGATGTATAAAGCCTTTATCTCGGTCGTCAGTCCTGTCCACCCCGACACCATGGTGGTGGAAAAATTTGTGACCACTATTTCAAGAATCCTGCAGACAAAATTCAGTGACTATGAAATGATTCTGATTAATTGCAACAGGGATTTTTCCGGCCGGAATTTGCGAGATCAACTTAGCAAGCTGAGTCCTGGCATTCTTAAAAATGTCTGCATTTATAATTTTTCTCATCAGATAGAAACGCATAATGCCATCGTTGGTGGACTTGATAATGCTCATGGTGACTATGTGATTTTACTGGACATGAAGTTTTATGAGCAAGGAGAGCTCATTGAAAAACTATACCAGCGTTCGCAGGATAATTTTGACGTTGTCTATCTAAAATATGAGGACCGGTGTGGGTCTGCAGGCCGGAGATTTCTCCTGAAATTGTTTTATAATTTAATCCGGAAATATTCAGACATGGAGTTGGATTATAAATCACATAGCAACCGGCTTATTTCAAGAAGAGCTTTAAACCGCTTGCTTACTACCCGTAGTGACTGGAATTTTTTAATTGCTAATCTTTCTGAGGTCAGTTATCCAAAGGCCTCTTTGATTACCAACATTCCACCTGAACCCAAAGAAAAACCATTGTACGACGAAATCCGTCTGGCAATTTCCGTTTTAATTTCAAGAACGACCTTACTTAATAAATTGTTTCTCTATCTGTTTGTGGGGTCAACTTGCTTTAGCCTTTTAGTAATTATAAATGCCCTCCTCGTCCGGTTTACCGGCCATGATATCATTGGCCTCCCTCAGGAGTATGTACCCGGCTGGGCTTTCATTATCATATTTCTGGCGATAACCTTTAATATTCTTTTATTGATTTTGTACTTCTTATATATCTATCTCAACACGATATACACCCAGGTTCAGAGACGGCCACTTTACAATATAGAATCGATCGACAAATTTTAAATGAACTAGTGCGGAATTGTTTTTTTCTTCAGCACGAACCCCTTCCCTATGGAATGTTCCGGTATTCTAAAAAAACGGGCATCTATGTCGGTGATTTTCTTAGCAAGGATCGCCAGTTTAGGGATTTTATTACCCGGTCTCGAAGCCAGAAATTTAAGGTTATCATGTTTGGATTTATTCATCGCATTAAACTTAAATATTCGTTGAACCAATCCTGTCCAGTAGACTTCCAACAAACCAACCAGATATCCGCTCAGCGGCACTTCTTCTAACACTGTAAACCCACAAACATCAGCCCATTTTCTAAATTCCTGTGACGTAATCAAATGCGTATGGCCAAATGCAAAAGCACCTATCGGTAAATGCTTGTCAGTGAACCAGGAAAGTATCCGATTAATGGGATCATAGGTAATGGGAAAATCACCACTGGGAAAAGTAAGAATAGCCAGACCACCAGGTTTTAAAACCCGGTATATATTAGATAACATCCGGACCGGGTCACGAACATGCTCCACCACCTCCACGGCGATCACTCTATCAAAACTGTAGTCTTCAAAACTTAAATCCAGAGCATCTTCCTTTAAATACCGAATATTCCCGGTATCCTGATTTCTGCTTTTAGCAAAATTCAAATCGGCGTCATTGTGATCACAACCGATCAGCTGCGTACAGCATTTAGCGATCATCGGATCGTAATCCCCCTCCCCGGTTCCAATATTTAAGATCATCCCGGTCGAATGGAGATCGTATGATTTTAAGGACTGTTCCACGAAGCTAAAACGGTTAAGAAAAGT
>JBGTCB010000616.1:0-2425 GCA_041748995.1 Saprospiraceae bacterium
TCAGCTTCATCATCTCCCTGACCGAGTGGGTATATCTGTGGGCCTCCTTTTTTCATGCCGTTGAGATTGACTGCAACTAAAAAAGGAGCCATTATTTTAACTAAATTTTCAAAGTCTTTAATTTGCTGATGAGCGTGATGAAAGCTATAGACCAATCCAATATCATACCTGCCCAGTGTTCTGATTAACTTTATCTGGTTGGCAGGGTCTCCAAACCAATCTCCATGATTGTACAGCGCCAACTGGCAACCCAAACTTTGACATCGTTTATACAAAACATAAATCATCTCGGCACCTTTCTCTATCTTGGTTTTCTCATCCAGATCTTTGAAGAAATCCGGTTGAAAACTTAACCAAATGGTGGTTTTTAATCCGGCCTCTTTAATAGACTGAAATACTTTTTCATTAGCTGCACTCAACTTATTTAATGCGTCCACCTTTGGATCGATCCACATCCACACAGCATTTATGGTAATATTATTCTCTTTGGCAAGCCGGAATTCTTTGGTCATCTCATTGAGATGTTTCTCACGCCAATCGTAGGCATAGGTATGGATACCCAGATCGTTTAACATCCCGATTCGTTGTTCAGGACTACGTTCCTGATTATCAAAAGGTACGATGCACCAGGCAAAAGGTGCTTCCTGCTGCGCGGAAGATGAGAAAACTGTCAGCGAAAACAAGAATAAAAATACATGGGTTAAATACTGCGCATTCATAATTCAAATTTTTAAATCATAGGAAACAGTTTGGAGAGAATGAAAGTTTCTATCAGTCCGACAACGCCAATTAATCCCAAAACAACTGTCCAGGTTTGCAATGTCTGTTTTTCTGTAAATCCACTTAATTTGCAAATGACCCAGAAACCACTGTCGTTCATCCAGGTGATAAACATAGCCCCAAACCCAATAGCCAACAAGATATATACCGGATGATAAGGCAACATGGAACCGTCTCCAACCAATGAAAACATAATTCCGGCAGTCGTAATCATAGCCACAGTACCGGAACCCTGAGCTATTTTCATGACCGCGGCTACGATCCAGGCCAGTACAACATAATTAATTTCCAGACCGGCAGTAGCCAGACTTTCTATCCAGTTTCCGATACCGGAATGCTTAATCATGCCACCAAAAGCACCACCGGCACTGGTGATCAATATAATGATACCCGCAATTTCCAATGGTTTTTCCATCGATTGACTCACCTGGACCAAATTCCAGTTTTTTTGTTTGGCAAGTAGCCATAATGCGAGGATTGTACCAATCAGCATAGCTACATTTTTATTTCCAATGAAATTAATGAGGGTAGTTCCTGCTCCCTCACTATTGCCAATATACTCGGTCGCTGAAGCCATAATAATCAATAGTAATGGCACAACAATGGGTAAGACTGACAAAGTAAAAGAGGGTAAAGTCGATTCGTCCTGAATTTGATCGTCCAAAAACTCAGGTGGTTCAATACGTAATTTCCGTGATAGCCGAATTGAATACAGGTAAGCCACAGCAACCGGTAGCAAACCGGCAAGAAGACCCGCAATGATCACTACACCCAAATTGAGTTGCAGCGTCTCTGCCATAATTAAAGGACCCGGGGTAGGAGGTACCAGATGATGAGTGACAGCTGCACCAGCACTGATTGCCATCACATAAAGCAAATAGTCTTTTTTAATTCGTTTTCCCATGGAGTAACCTATGGGGATCAAAAGAAAAAAAACCGTATCAAAAAAAACAGGAATGGAAAGTACAAATCCACTGATCAGTAATGCAATCGGAGCCAGCTTTTCCCCCAGGATGGTGATAAACTTTATGACAATTTTTTCAGCTGCTCCGCTCAATGTCAATGCAACACCCAGAATAGAGGCTAATGCAATGACAAAAGCAATTTTTCCAGCAGTAGATCCAAATTCTGTCATGGACAATTCAACAGCACCTACAAAATGGTTGGTGTAGTCTCCCGGTAGCTGACTACTCAACATGCCGACCAGAGCAGAAGAAAACATCAGTGAAATAAAAGCATGAATTTTCAAGACGGCAATTAAAACAATCACCGTAACCATACCAATCAATAATACCAAAAGAGGCCAATGTTGCGTCGTAATTTCCATTCGCTTAAAATACTAAAAGATCAATGAAATCCGGGTTCATTTACTACGATATCCAGCGGTCCGGGATGAGAAAGGATACCGGATACCCCAGGCGATTCATAGGTGTCAGAATTTCCAGATAGAAACATTCCCAATACACTAAAATTCATTCACTGAACCAGGTTTGGTAAGGACTGGAACAGATCATAAATAGGTCATCAGGCATTTTTGTCCTGTGGTTCTCTACCTTTCCAACTCGAAGGTGTGTGACTAATTGCAGGTCGCATTTTCATGATGGCTCTCAGAATATCACTGCGACTGATTTGTCCAACCAGTCTG
>JBGTCB010000617.1:0-1827 GCA_041748995.1 Saprospiraceae bacterium
GGGAATGGATGGATCTGATGATGGGTATGAAAGTTTTTACAATTTTCCCCTCTACAGTGCCTTAGGCGGCCCACTCAAAATGGATAGCCTTGCCCGTCATTTCTGGGAGGGAATTACGAAGCAATTTACGAAATATGGTCAGGTTTATGATGAATTTGATGCTGGCTATGACTGGATGCATCATGGTGAATCATATACCAATTTTTATTTTTTTGGTCTCAATAATCCCGATGATGAAATCTTCAAAAATCGTGCAATCAAGTTTGCCGAATTATATGTTGATCCACAATATGGTAATTACGATCCGAAATTGAAATTGATCCGGTCTCCACTGACAGGAAGTAAAGGTCCAAGATTTATTAATACAGCCGAAGACTGGGTGACCCATCGACCGATTCTGGCCAACTATCTGTTACCCTACGAAGATATTGACGGAGTGGATACCAGTGCGATCTGGAATGATGATGATAAATTTCCTCTGTTGCTCAATGCGATGAATGATCGGATGATGGAGGGTGATGTTCCCCTGAATCTAGCTTCCACCAGCATGATCTTAAACGCTTATATGTATACAGGAGAATTAAAATATAAAACATGGATTGAAGACTATGTGAAGGCCTGGATGCAAAGAATAGAGGATAATGACGGATTTCTTCCTGATAATATTGGTCTGTCCGGAAAACCAGGTGAAAATATGGGTGGACGAAAATGGGGAGGTTATTATGGTTGGCGATGGCCCCATGGCTTGATGAATCAGCTGGAGGCCACCTTCATTGGAGCCAGTAATGCTCTTTTAATCAGCGGAGATTCGTCTTTTCTTCAGTTACCAAAAGCAGTGATCCAATTGGTTGAAAAAGAGGCTCGCACCACCAATGGTGTTGTCCAGGTACCTCACCGATTTGATGACCGGGGATGGTGGGATTTCCGGCCTATGCAACCAAAATATCCGTCACATTTATGGTTTATTTCCCGGCAACAGGAAGATTGGCAAAGAGCCAAACGTCTGGCGGATCCCGGAAAATGGAGTTATTCCAGGCTTAATAAAGGTGTTTCGCGAATGGTGCGGGGCATGTCCCTGATGGAGAATAGTGGATTTATTTACCATAAGGGTAAAGGTGATTCGGAAAATACAATTTCCTGGATGGGGTTTCTGGAGGGGGAAAATCCCGATTATCCGGTCGACATTCTTAAGGCTACCTACACTGAAATTCTTAAAAGATTAAAGATGGTTAGGGATGATCAAACATTACCCGACGATCAGGATGTGCATCATTTTCTGGAGCGAAATCCGGTGGTTCTTGAAGGCCTTGTTCAGTTAATGTTAGGCGCTCCCAATCATATCTATCATGGAGGCCTCCTGCATACCAGCGTGCGTTATTTTGATCCTGCAAACGGGAGGGCAGGAATCCCACAGGATGTTGCAGCTTTGGTGGAGAAAATCACTTCGCAAAGTATCACTTTAAAGCTGGTCAACCTGCATCCTGCAGAAACCAGAAAAGTGATTATTCAGGGAGGGATGTTTGGAGAACATCAAATTGAGCGTGTCCGTCAGGTAGTCGATTATCCCTATCAATTCTATACCATCGGACACCGGTTTTTTGAAGTGGAATTGGGACCTGGTGCAGTTGGTCAACTGGAGGTAGATATAAAACGGTTTGAGAATCTTCCCTCTTACCGGTTTCCCTGGCACTGAAGCAATGTCCTTGAATCGTCATTACACTTTCTATTGTAAGCCGGAACCGTTGCCAATACCGGTATACCATCGGTTTTTGATGCTGCACCCTGATGGTGGCCATATCTGCATATTTCATAACTTGTCAACTCTAG
>JBGTCB010000618.1:0-7141 GCA_041748995.1 Saprospiraceae bacterium
TTGCTTTATTCAAACGATAGAATATCCATGGATCGAAGGACGGTTGAACCGGGATTATTAATATCTGGCATTATCTGGCATATAAAGTCATTTAGGAAAATACAGAGTACTAAAAAATTTCCCAATCCTTATTCGAACAAATTTCGGTAATAGTTCGTCCCAACAAGCGAAAGTCGATATAAATATGATCTGAGTAATACCTTATTATAAATAATTGACTCATGAAAAATAACTCATTTTATCCTATCAACCTTATCCGCGTTTTTATATTGACTTTATTCTTATCAGGCGCCAGTTTTATAGAATTAAATGCACAACGTGAATACGGAGACGTGGGAATCGGTGTGCAAATTGGTCAGCCTACCGGACTTTCCATTAAAGTTTATAAACCGGTTTCACTGGACTTTCTTGCTGCCTGGAATTGGGACGATTTCTTCTTTTTGAATATCCATGGCCTTTATGATACGCATCTAAACGATCAAAACACGGCTCACTTTTTCTATGGTCCTGGTGGCTTTATCGGGATCCGGGAACGATCCGACAGAAGTGATGATGTGGAACTGGGTATCAGTGGATCTTTTGGGCTTGACTTTCTGATCCATAAATTTGAAATGTTTCTGCAGGCAACACCTCGTCTGGCTTTGGTGAAGTCTACCAGGTTTGACATGGGAGGAGGTATAGGATTCAGAATATACCTGTAGGTAGTCTTTTAGGTTGAACACTGACAACACTGGTGGGCCTCGAATTTTACGGCTAAATAGACAAAATTAAAACCGCCATTTCAGAGGCCTAAAACCTGCCTGTCTTGCAACAAACGACTCCTTAGGAGATCATAGCTAAGATCATGAATACCAATATTTTGTTCGATTGCAAGGCAGGCAGCAGTTGCGGCACTTTGACCTAAAACCATAAAAACCGGTTCCATGCGGATCGATCCAAAGGCAATATGGGTAGCACTTAGACATACCGGGACGAGCAAATTCGTGCATTCTCCCGGTTTTGGCAATATTGCCCGATAACTGATTGGATACGGAGAGACCACCGCCGCTTCGACATTTCCTTCATTCTTGACAAATCCCTGCGCATTAACGTATCGCTGCGTGTGATGTGAATCCATGCCATAAGCCCCCATGCCAATCGGATCCGGAACTACTTCGATGCTTTCACAGTGATACTGGGTCATGGTCATGATGCCGTTGAGTCGACGGGCTTCACGAATGTATAATTGCTGCTGCCAACCATCTGACCGCTCGAATTCATCTTTACACGTGCCCCAGCGAGCCACTTCCGTTCTGATTTTATCCGGAATACGGGGATGATTGGCCAGTGTCCACATGAGGCCTTTTTGGTAATTTCGATGGGCCTCTTTCATTTGTTCACGCTCTTCGTAGCTGGCATCCGGATACGGATAATTCTGTCCTATAAAATCTGTGGAAAATCCCGTCCTGTTATTGGTGTCTGTTTTCCGGTTTGGCATATCCGAATTGATCCAGGGAAATCCAGCTTCTCCCGCTTCGTAATTCCTCAAAAGAAGTTCGTAGTGGAGCTCATTATAATTTTCCGGCTTATCAAACGGAATCCGGTTGTCCGGATGATCGGTTAAGCACATACGGAAACAATACGCCTGTAAATTTTTATCCCCCTGGCCTTCCACTCCGGGTCCATTGGGATTGATGTATGGTAAAAGTCCGCTATTGGCATCACCGGCTACCACATACGGATCGACACCATCTACAAAATTATGATTGATGGCATTTCTCCCTGGTCTGCCGGTCATGGTGGTGTCGGTAAGTTTGGTGTGCACCCCATTTAAGGTCTCCTTATAATCGCTATTTGATTCCCGGCCTGTGCGATAGGATACTCCTGCTGCAGCCATCAGATCTCCCTCATAAGTGGCATCAAGGAATATTTTTCCCCTATAGGTATTCCCGCTTAGCATCGTCACAGAAACTATTTTTTCATTCTCCTTCATGACACCTTTCTCGCGGTCCAATTTTTCATTCTTTATGACCTCCACTTGCTCATCCTGCAACCATTTTTCGTAAATAGATAAAGCGGCTGAGGGCTCAAAAGTCCACATGGTATTTTCATCAGGACCCGTACGGGTTTGTCCGCCATCCTTGTATTCCTCTTTCTTCTGCCATTTCCAATGATCGGGTTGATCATAATAGCCCTTAATCCTTTCGTAGAACTCCCGTGAAATACCACCGATGGCTACTTTATTTCCAATATCCGTTTGACCTAAACCACCGGTCGTCAATCCACCCACGCGGTTGTCCGGTTCGATTAATATCACGGACACATTCATTCTTTTCGCCTGGATAGCAGCCACGATACCGGCCGAACTACCGCCATAAATCACCAGGTCATAGGACGGATCGGAAGCAGGTGGACTGCAGGCAAACATCAGGGTCACTAATGCACAGCAGGCAAGTCCAATTTTTAAAAGAACATATTTCCGGACACCAGAATAATCACAGATGGAAACCATTTCTTATCTATTTTTTTGCAACCTTGAAAAGTATTAGACCGGAATATAAATATAAATCAATGAATAAGGAATACATTCTTGCATTGGATTTAGGAGGAACCAAAGTTGCTGCTGCAATACTGGAGCCAGAGGGAGAATTATACTCAAACGAAATTCTAGCATTGGGTGGCCGACAGGGGCGTGATGTGGGCAGGCTCATCATTCAACTTTTGGATAAATATTTAATAGAAGTCAGAAACTCAGGTGACAAGATTGTGGCTGTTGGTATTTCAGTTCCTGGTATTTATAACGGGAAGGAAGGTACGGTATGGGCACCAAACATTCCCGGATGGGATAAATATCCGCTATTACAAGATATTTCCACCTTTTTAGGAAAGTCATCTCCGATCAAAGTACAAATCGATAGCGACCGGGCATGTTATATTATGGGCGAATATTGGAAAGGGGTGGCGTCCGGCTGTCCGAATGCTATATATCTGGCAGTGGGTACCGGTATTGGAGCTGGAATTCTCATCAACGGAAAGATCCTGCGGGGCAGTCATGACATAGCCGGGGCAATCGGTTGGATGGCATTGAGAAAGGATCATCTGGATCCCTATAAAACCTACGGTTGTTTTGAATATCATGCTTCCGGTCAGGGCATTGCAATGAATGCGGGGTCTGTTTTTCAAAGTACATCGGAGGTTTTTGCCGCCTATGATGAAGGCCATCCCAAAGCCGTCCAATTGATTGAAGATGCTATTCTTTGTTGGGGACAGGCAGCGGCCAATCTGGTGAGTCTTTTCAATCCTGAGATCATTGTTTTTGGAGGAGGAGTATTTGGCCCTGCCCAAAAATTGATCGATCGTATTTATCAGGAAGCCAGCCAATGGGCTCAACCAATTAGCATGAATCAGGTTAAATTTGTGCCCACGAGTCTTGGTGAGCAGGTAGCATTATATGGAGCCGCTTATCTTTCGATGGAACAATGAAGACCTGCAGGTTGAGAAAAGGGCAGAGTTCCGGTTTGCACTTACTCTGTTCATACGCAATGCCACTTATATCATACAGCTTATCCGGTCTTTAATGTGGACCTGAAATAATTTTGTCCCGCTTAATATTGAGTCCCCAAAACCCATGCGGATCTCATTAAAAAACAGATCTTTATTCACTCAATCATTTTGATCCTTGCCAATTAATAAAAGTTATCATTTTAGTCAGGTATTTATTGCAGCATGTTTGGGAATGCTTTTGTTTGGTATTGTGATGCTTACACTGGGATCCACTTTGCCAGACATCATGAGAAAATTTGACCTCGATGATCTTGGTGCCGGTTCTTTGGCCTCCCTATTACCCACTGGCATCTTATTGGGTTCATTAATTTTTGGCCCCATTGTCGATCGATTTAGTTATAAGTATTTGTTGGTAATTTCCAGTCTGGCGGTGATGATTGGAATGTTTGGAATTGCAGCTGCACCCGGCCTGCTATTTTTACAAATATCATTTTTTCTGATCGGATTCGGAGGTGGAGTGATTAATGGTGGTACAAATGCACTGGTAGCCGATATCAGTCAGGACCGGGCACAGGCGGGCAGTGCCAATTTAAGTCTACTTGGTGTTTTTTTTGGTGTAGGGGCACTTACGGTTCCTTCGGTAATGGCCATTTTATCAAAGACCTGGGGCTATGTACAAATTTTGAATTGGATCGGAATTCTCATGCTGATACCAATAGCTTATTTTCTCATCATCAAATATCCTCTTCCCAAACAGTCGCAAAGTATATCATTTAAAAAAAGCCTGACCTTATTTAAAAACAGATCTCTATTGATACTGGCATTTGTACTTTTTTTTCAAAGTGCTTTCGAAGGGATATTTAATAATTGGACAACGACCTTCCTGCAGCGGGTGCGGTTATTCAGTGAATCCGATGCCCTTACAACACTGAGTATCTATGTAATCGGGTTGACAGTTACCCGGATTTTACTGGCCGGGTTGCTGAGAGTAGTTAAAGAAAAATTAATCCTGTACTTGTCAATTTTTTCACTGGTAGCCGGAGTATTAATCATCATGTTTTTTAACACACCGATTCCTGTTTATCTGGGAGCGGTATTTTTAGGGATTGGAACTGCTGCTGTATTTCCTGTCATTCTTGGATTTGTCAGTGAAATGTATCAGGAAATGAGGGGAACGGCATTTAGTGTCGTGATCTTTATTGCGGTATTTGGTAATATCCTGATGAATTTTATGATGGGTATTTTGTCTGAAAAATACGGTATTAGTCTCTATCCCTGGGTGTTGTGCTTTTGTGTAGTGATGATTTTACTGATTTATTTTATTCGTGAGCAAAGAAAAAGCCCCTTGAATTAAATGGAGACAAGAGTCCAATTATTGTTGCACCCTGGGTGAGGGTCATTTCAAAAAAATAGTATTTATCGAGCAAAATTAATTTGTAAATAATTTCAGATTTAGGAGATATGTTAGCAAAAGAATGGTTAAAAAATGCGCGGGTAGTGATGGATCGTCTGGAGAATACCCAGATGGAAAACATCACGAAAGCGGCGGTTATAATGGCAGATGCGATTGAATGCGGCAGATGGGTGCACACCTTTGGGTGTGGTCATTCAACCTTACCGATCGAAGAGATGTACCCCCGGATTGGTGGATTCGTTGGATTTCATCCAATCATCGAATTACCCCTATCCTATTTCACGCATATAGTGGGAGATATGGGAGTCCATCAGTTTATATTTCTGGAGCGAGTAGAGGGATATGGAGATCAGATTATGAAGGGTTATCAGTTCGATTCACGGGATGCCATGTGGCTATTTTCGCATACCGGTATCAATAATGTGAATATTGATGTTGCCCGAAAGGCCAGAGAGCTTGGAATGAAGGTTATCGTCTTTGGCTCAGCAGCGGAATCAATTGGAAAGCAATCGAGACATTCATCCGGAAAAACTCTTTTTGAGCTGGCTGATGTTGTGGTGGACTCGTGTGTACCGCTGCAGGATGCCAGTGTGCCCTTGAAAAATCATGTAGATAAGGTAGGCCCTTTATCGACCCATGCTTTCGTTTCGGCAGTCTGGATGACCATTACTACGGTGGCAGAAATATTAGCAGACCGGGGTGTGAAATTACATATCCACCCTTCGCACAATGTACCGGGTGATACCGGAGCCCACGATCGGCTCGATGCAGCTTTAGCTGAATATAAAAGAAGGGTGGCTGGAGTATAACAGAGTCAGGAAGGATTCTTTCTAAATAGAATGTGGTTGAAAGATTTAATTCCTGCGAGGGTAGTTCTTTATAGGTTAGCAAAGTGATTTAAGTACAGATAAAAATCTGTGAATAAAGAATTTATCCTGTGATCGTGTAAGTTCTCTTACTGGCTACTGCTCCATAGTAAGTAATGACAATAAAACAAATCAACGGCACGATGTAGGCAAAATTAATACTTTGGGTCGCATCCGAAATAAATCCCATGATTTGCGGTAAAAGGGCTCCACCCAATATCGCCATGATCAACCCGGAACCACCGATTTTTGTGTCCGCACCCAAGCCTTCAACTCCCAGGCCGTAAATCGTAGGAAACATTAAAGACATGCACGCAGAAATACCGACCAAGGCATAAACACCGGTAGCCCCGCCTCCCGTAATCACGATGGCAGTGAAGCCAATTGCAATGACAGCGAGGATAGCCAGAAGGTTTTTGGGATCGATATAGCGCATCAGGAAGGTGCACACAAAACGGGAAATAAGAAAAAAGATCAATGACAACCGATAGTACCATGCAGCATCCGCTTCATTGAGATTCAACTCCTGCATTACATAGCGAATGGTAAAAGACCAGACGCAGATCTGAGCTCCCACATAAAAAAACTGGGCTACAACTCCCCAAACGTAATTCTTCCTCTTGATTAAACGTCTGAAAGTGTTAGCAAAATCGAGCGATCCGGTATCTGAGGCTTTCGGCATTTTGGTAATGGCAATCAGGATCCAAATGACAAGCAAAACTCCGGCCACACCAACATAGGGTCCCATGACTGCAGACAATTCATCCGCCTGGATCCGTTGGAGCTCTTCGGTTGCCATACCCGCCCGCTCTTCAGCCGTAGCCTGGTTTAATTTGGACAAGATAAATTGACGGCTCAACTCAATCCCTAAAATAGATCCCACCGGATTAAAGGACTGAGCCAGGTTTAAACGCCGGGTACCGGTTTCCGGTGGACCCATGGCGACAATATAGGGGTTGGCAGCGGTTTCGAGGAGAGATAGTCCGCCCGCCAGAATAAAAAGAGCGGCTAAAAAATGTCCATAGGACATTGTTTTGCTGGCGGGCAAAAAAAGGAGACAACCCGAAATAAAGAGCCCTAATCCCACCAGGATACCCGCTTTATACGAATATTTCTTGGTAATAAAAGCAGCCGGAAGCGCCAGGCAGAAATAAGCACCATAAAAGACAAACTGGATCCACGAGGTTTCTGCATCCGATTTACTCATAATCCTTTTAAATGCCGATAAAAGTGTGTCCGTCATGTTGTTGGCAATACCCCACATCAGGAAGAGACTGGTCACAAGGATGAAAGGTAAAACTGGCGTGTTTCGAAGACTCATGGACTGGTTGGCTGATTAAAAATGGTCAGGTAAAATAGTAAAAGTTTTGACTGAAAA
>JBGTCB010000619.1:0-3251 GCA_041748995.1 Saprospiraceae bacterium
GCGATGAAATTTTATGGTCTCCTGAGATGTTTGGGCTTTGGGGCTACGAGGTTGGAGAGGTTGAGGTAACCACAAAGCAATTACTTGATACGACCTATCCTGAAGATTTACCTCTTTTGCAAAGCGCTTTTGAACAAATGCGCAGTGGCAAAGAAATAGAAATGGTGTACAGACGTCACAATAAAGAAGGAAAGGTCATTTTTATCTCCTCAAAAGTCCGGATGATATACAATAAATCCGAAAATCCTATTGGTGTTTTTGGTATTGAACTGGACATTACACCCTTAAAAGACAACGAGAATCAACTGATCGAGATCAATCAAGAATTGAAAACGACTCAGCAAATCTGCAAAATAGGTAGATGGAAACTCAACTTTTCCAAAAATACCTATGAATGGTCTGATGAGATGTTTGCTCTTTTTGGTTTTGAACCGGGTGAAATGTCGCTGGATACGGGAAACTATGGGAATGTACACCCGGATGACTTGACAATCATCAACAATGCACTTAACCAAATAAAAGAAAGCGGACAGCCGGTCGAATTTGAAATCAGGAGATTAAGTAAAGAGGGACAACTAGTTCATGTTCTTTCCAAAGGAAGGCCTGATGTACTGGTTGATGATACGGTAATAGGAGTAAGAGGGATCAGCATGAACGTGACAGCCTTTAAAGAAAAGGAAAATGCACTTTTTGAAAGTGAAAGATTTAACAAATCGATTCTGGATATTGTGCCCAACATCATTTATATATATGATCTGGAAAAAGAAAATTATTTTTTCTTCAATCGGAATGTTTATAATTTCCTGGGATACAGCGAATCCGACAATAATTCATTGGAGAACCAACCCCATTTTAAATTAATTCATCCGGACGATCAAGACAAAGTTCAGGGGCATTTATCGAATTGCCGGGATATGGACGATCACCAGGTACTGGAAGTCGAATATCGATGTCAATCCGGAGAGAAGGGGTACAAATATTTACTATCGCGTGATACTGTTTATAAGAGAAATAGTGACGGCCTGGTCATGCTAATTCTCGGTATCTTTTGTGACATCACAGAAATGAAGCAAACATCCAGAGATTTAGAATCGATAAATCAGCTGCTTTCCAGTAAAAATAGAGTCTTAGAACAACAATTACTGACAGAATTTGCAGAAAGTTTTGTCTCCTATGAAACGGGAGAGGAATTTTTTCATGCCCTTAGCAAAGAACTGGCCTATAAAACCCAACTGGATTATGTATCATTTGGACGCCTCACCGACGATAACCTTTCGATCAGTACATTTTCATTCAGGTATCGGGGAAATTTAATAGACAACATTATTTATCCATTAGCTGACAGCCCTTGCGAACAAGTAATTAAAAACAACTTATACAGCTTTCCAGACACTTGCCATATCGCCTTTCCAAAAAATGACACGATTAAAAAACTGCATATAGAGGGTTACATAGGGTATCCAATCTTTGACTATCGGAGAAATGTTGTAGGTCTTATTAACATCATGCATAAGGAACCGATTGAGAGTGTTAAATATGTCAAGTCTCTGCTCCAGATCGTCTCAAAACGTGTTGAGATAGAATTGATGCGGATAGAGAATGAAAAGGAAATGCGGAAAACCAATATCAGGTTAGAACGACAAAATTACGATCTCACCTCCTTTAATCATGCAGTTAGTCATGACCTGCAAGAGCCACTTCGTAAAATCCGGATGTTTATTTCCCGAATGAATGGTGAAGATGAGCTTTCACCCTTGCCAGATCGATTCAGGCACTACCATTCCCGTATTGAAGATGCTGTTATTCGTATGCAGACGCTTATTAAGGATCTACTTGTTTTCTCCAGTATTGACGAAAAAGACAGCTTGTTTGAAAACACAGATTTAACAGAAATAGTCCAGGACTGTGTGCAGGAGCTGACTGATCATATTTCTGAAAAAAAAGCTACCATCGAGTTCGACGATTTGCCGGTAATCCTGGCAGTACCCTTTCAAATACGCCAGTTGGTTATCAATATCCTCGACAATGCACTGAAATATACCCGTGAAGGAATTCGACCTAAAATAAAAATCAAATCAAAGATGATCGACAAAGGAGACCCGGTCCTTAGAAATTTACCCAATGTACATGACCAATATCTGAAAATATCCTTCTCCGATAACGGAATAGGTTTAGATAAAAACTATGCTGAAAGTATTTTCACCCCCTTCAAGAGATTGCACATGAGAGAAGAATATCCCGGGTCCGGTATTGGACTTGCAATCTGTAAGAAAATCGTCGAGAGCCACCAGGGACTGATCACAGCAGATGGCAGGAAGGGATTCGGCTCCACTTTCAGAGTCTATCTGCCTGTACACTAGTAACCGCATTTTTGAACCGGGATTATTCATTAGGGTTTCGTCATGAAAGGCAGAAGTGCAATAAAGACGGTGCTCCAGCGGTTTTTGAGAGCATGAATGAGCGATTTGTGCCTCTAAGGCACAACGAAGATCTGGTAGATCTTCGAGCGAATGAACCGCTCGCGGATGGGAAAGCATGGTCACCATCATGGCGAGCATCAAAAATCGATGATGTGCCCGATTTGAAGCAATTCTGCCTTGTAATAGAAAGTCTAATGCATTATCCCGGTTGAAGTATCTGATGATAGTGATGTCTATTTTTCGTCAGATAAATCTGGGATGCTGACCGGACTAGTGCTGACCGTAGCGTCAGTAGCATCAGTAGCACAGTAAAAGCGAAACCGAGGATAGAAAAGGGAAAGAATCGGTCGTCACCGATTCCCCCGTTGTCTGCCGGTGCATGCCAGACCAGGGATCACAAGCCAAAAAAGATGAGGGCCCGGCTGCGATTAATATCAGCGCAAGTTGGGTCTTTCAACAGCTTAATTTAACCAATAAGCACATTCGACGCCTGAGGTAGAAAAACCTTCATAAGCTGGTATGCCAAATCTTGTAAATATTTGGAAAAGTTATGTAACACCGGCCATGTGTGAATGATCTACTTTTGTTTGAGGCAAAATAACAAGTAGAAAGTCGTTTCTATATTGTTGATTATGGGATGAACATCGAACACCTGGTTGGTTCTTAAATTCTTAACTCTAGTAAATACTGAAGTTTCAGCTTTTGGCCAGTAATGAAGTAATTCCCAATTATCCCAATTACACTTACGAGAAAGCCATACAAGAAAATAGATACGAAAAAGTTCAGTCAGATTCGTAATCAATAAGACTAGAGTCATTTAAATCATTTAAC
>JBGTCB010000620.1:0-7715 GCA_041748995.1 Saprospiraceae bacterium
CAGGATTGGAAGAAAAGGATTTAAAACTATTCAAAAGAACATTTTCAATCTATCGAATTGATCGAAACATTAAAATAAATAATAATATGATCGGATCAGTGTTAAATTTTCGGAAATTGCAGTATAATAATGGTCACGAACTATTGAATAAGAATAAGGTGCATCATTTAATTCTTCACTACCACTGAAACTTTCGCCGTCAAATCAACCGGTAGATTTCCATAATTCCTTGCAATATCTTAGGAAAATCGATCTTTAAATCAATTAATCTGCCGGTACTGACATCAAAAACCCAACCATGTACGAGCAGCCCCCGATCTGCATAGGCCCGCTGAACATCTGCGGTCTTGATTACATTGACGCATTGTTCCTGTACATTTAATTCCACCAGGCGACGGTATTTTTCGTCTTCATTGGTGATTGCTTGCAATTCTTCCCTGTGCAACCGGTAAACATCCCGGATGCTTCGTAACCAGGGATTCAGAATACCCAGATCGGCAGACTGCATTGCTGCCTTTACACCACCGCAATAATAATGGCCGCAAACAATGATGTGTTTTACCTGGAGATTTCTCACGGCATAGGCAATAACCGACATAGCACTAAGGTCATTATTCGGTACCATATTGGCAATGTTGCGATGCACAAATACTTCACCAGGTTGCGCTCCCATGAGTTCTTCTGCGGTTACCCGGCTATCCGAACATCCAATATAAAGTACCTCCGGATTTTGACCTTTTGATAAATTATCAAAATAATCGTGGCTTAATTTTAATTTATCATTTATCCACTGGTGGTTGTTTTCAAAGATCTTTTCAATTTGCATATAAATATTTTAGTGCTGTTATGGGGCACCTCTATTAACCCCGTTCATGGTAAAAACAATTTTCTTCGAAAATCTATTCAATAATATTCGGCGCCATACTTCGTTGATCGTCAGTCAGATAGCTACGGCTATCTTCCTTCCTCTAGCCTTGTCTGGCTTGCATCTTATTGAATTTTTACTCATTCAGAGGTAAATAGAGGTGCCCTGTGGTTAAAATGATCACAAGATAATTTATCTGGTCAATGGAATCAATTTAATTGAGGCGTCAGGAGGCCTTCTAAGGTTAGAGTGACTTAACAATTAATAGACTACGTATTTAACAGACTCCTACCCTAACAAATCCTGGACTATCTGGCCATGCACATCGGTCAATCTGAATCTACGTCCCTGATATTTGAAATTCAATTGTTCATGGTCGATACCCATAAGATGTAAAAGGGTGGCCTGGAAGTCATGCACATGCACTGGTTTGTCTGTGACATTGTAACCAAGTTCGTCTGTCTCCCCATAAACCAATCCGGGTTTCACCCCTCCTCCGGCCATCCACATGGTGTAACAGCCGGGATGGTGGTCGCGGCCATAGTTGTCTTTGGTCAGTTGCCCCTGTGAAAAGCTGGTACGACCGAATTCGCCACCCCAGATCACCAATGTATCTTCAAGCAAACCACGTTGCTTTAGATCCTGGATCAGCGCGGCAGTAGGTTGATCTGTTTGTTGCGCTTGTCTTTTGATACCTCTGGGCAGATCTCCATGCTGATCCCAGCCCATATGGTACAACTGAATAAATCGAACATCCTGTTCGGCTAATTTGCGTGCCAGCAGGCAGTTGGCAGCGTAAGTGCCGGGTATGCGTGCATCCTGACCGTACAAATCAAAAATGTATTCAGGCTCCCGACTGATGTCGACAACTTCCGGCACCGAGCTTTGCATTCGAAACGCCATCTCATATTGGTTAATCTTCGAGTCCACTTCAGGATCACCCCAGATGTTCTGTTGCTCCATATTCATTGCCTGGATAAAATCCAGCGATCTCCTCCGGTCTTCCGGGTGCAAGCCGTACGGATTATTGAGATATAAAACCGGGTCTTTGCCGGCTCTAAACTGTACACCCTGGTGATGGGAGGGCAAGAAGCCACTTCCCCACGATGCCGAACTCAGAGGTTGGGCACCACCACCTTTTGATATCATCACGACAAATGAAGGCAAATTCTGGTTCGGGCTTCCGAGTCCGTAACTTAACCAGCTTCCGATTGAAGGACGGCCGGTAAGTTGAGAGCCTGTCTGCATAAATATAACTGCCGGTTCGTGATTGATCGCTTCAGTATACATGGATTTGATGATGCACAGATCATCGACAACACCGGCGGTATGTGGCAGTAGTGCACTGACCCAGCCACCACTTTGTCCGTATTGCTCAAATGAATAAAATGATTTTACTAAGGGAAATGTACTTTGCTCCGTAACCATCCCGGTGTTTCGCTGCGTGCCTTGCACGGAAGGAGGAATTTCCTGACCATGCCATTTTTCCAGGGCCGGTTTATAATCAAATGTCTCAAGTTGTGAGGGTCCACCACTTTGAAACAGGTAGATCACTCTTTTTGCCTTTGCTGGAAAATGCACTCCCAAATTACCCATTAAAGGAGGTGCCAACCGTGCTCCCGGCTGTGCTACGCTGCTATGCAAGGGATTTAATAGAGACCCCAAAGCAACTGCTCCCAAACCAGAGGCAGTATTTTTCAGAAAATCCCGTCGTGTCCTTAAGTGGTCCATTTATTTTTTCATTTGAGCCTCGTACGTATTTAACAAATTATGGGTGGTAATGGCCAGGGCGGTAAGCTCAATGGGATCCACGGTTCCCTGCGGACGAGCCTCTCCATTCCCCAAATATTCATCCGGATTAATTGTTCCTTGCTCAATCTTAGCCAATTCCTCGTGATAAAATGATTTAACCAGTTGCAGTTCATTCTGATTTGGGTACCGGCCAACTGTCAGTCGAAAAATATCGGTGAGACAATAGTTGACGTCTGCATGTTTTTGCCGGCAGTATGCGGCTAAAATCCGGCTGGCTTCGACATACTGGGGATCATTCAACAAAGCCAATGCTTGCAAGGGAGTACTCGTCTGGCGCCTTTGTACGGTACAAAAACTGCGATCAGGTACATCAAAAAGCAGCATGCTGGGTGGAGGTGATGTCCTCTTCCAAACCGTGTATAAGCTACGGCGGTATAGACCTTCACCCGGTTCCTGCAGATAAGGATATCGCCATGATTTATTGCTCAACTCATCCCAGAGTCCCTCTGGTTGATAAGGATAGGCACTGGGTCCTCCACTTTTTTCAACCAACAAACCACTAATTGCCAATGCATTATCCCTAAGCATTTCCGCGGTTAAGCGTTGACTGGGTCCCCTGCTCAACCACCGGTTTTCCGGATCGGCAGCCAGTGCGGAAGAGTCAACTTGCGACGATCTTTGATAGGTCTTGGAGGTGAGGATCAACCGGTGTAATTTTTTAATATCCCAGCCTGACTCCCGAAACCAGACTGCAAGCCAGTCTAATAATTCAGGATGGGTAGGCAACGAACCCTGGGCACCAAAGTCTTCACTCGTCTTGACCAGGCCGGTGCCAAAATGCTGCTGCCAGATGCGATTGACAAAAACCCGGGCGGTCAATGGATTATCCTCTGAAAATAACCATTGAGTGAGTCCCAGTCTGTTTTTAGGAAGGTCCTCTACCCCACCCAGGGCAGCAGGCAGACCAGGGTAAACCTGTTGTGACGGTGCGTCATATTGACCTCTTTCCAGTATATAAGTAGGCCGGGTAGATGGCAAATCACCCATCACCATAATTTCACTAATATTCTTCGTTAAATGATTTAATGCAATTCTATTTTTAACCAGACTATCAAGTTGACTTTGATAATTCCGGTTGTCATTTAATACAAAATGTTGTTTATGCGCTGCAAGGTTATTTTTGGATAATTCAAATTCATTTTGATTAAAATCAAATAATACTTCTAAATCAGAAAGGCGGTTATTAAAGATTTTAATTTCATCGAATGCACCGCTCTTAAAGGGTTTTATTTTGTCACGATAGCCCAATCTAAATCCGGCAAATCCATATGTATGAATATCCGGCTTATATAAAATACTTTTCTTGAGCTGGTCAGCCAGGATTTTACTTGAAATGGGTTTCCCATTTAAATATAACCGCACCCCACTTGCCTGACTCGAACCATCGTAGGTAACAGCCACATGTGACCATTCATCTATCGGGAGTTTTTGATCACTCACCATTTCAATCGCATTATCCGGCCAGCTATAGGCCATAATAAACCGGAGCTGGTTATTCTGCAAATGAAGGGAATAGCCCTTATATCCCAGGCGCAGATCTTCGCAATGGGTAAATATACCGGCGTGCTCGTAGTAATCTCCAGGCTTTATCCAAAGACTGACAGAAAAGGGATCCGTGCGATCATACCAGCCAATTTTATCACCGAGCAAAACATAATTATAATCCTCAACATAAAATCCCTGTCCGGTTTTACCCGGTCCCAGCAGAGGTTGGATCATCTTAGCAGATTTCCCGCGGGAAATATCATCCGGCAGCCATTTTATATTATCCCGGATAGAGACCCGGTCAAAAGTGGTGTAGGAAATCAGTTTATTTTTATAAGATTCTTCAATCGCTTTTTTTGAATACTCAGACAAGTTTTCAACCGAAGTATTCTGTTCGACTTTAATCAATTGCTTTTCCTGATCTTTTATTTTAGAGGAAATGAAATGGATCAACTCCTGCTGCTCTTCATCAGCCAGCAGCAATGCGGGTCCGGGAGTTTGACCGGGACCGTACACAGCGGTACCTATTTCGTTTGTACTATTGAAATAGGCGAATAGCTTGTAGTAGTCCTCCTGAGAAATAGGGTCATATTTATGATCATGACAACGGGCACATTCCATGGTTAGACCCAGAAATGCTTTACTGAACGTATGCACCCTGTCGGCGACATATTCGGTACGGTACTCTTCAAATACGATTCCCGCTTCCGAGTTTTTCCGGTGCAGCCGGTTGAAAGCGGTGGCTAAAATGCTTTCCTGGGAAGGCTTGCCGACAAGGTCACCAGCCAACTGCCAGGAAACAAACTGGTCATAGGGCATATTCCCATTAAAGGATTCAATCACCCAATCCCGCCAGGGAGAAAACTCCCGGTGTTTATCATCCAGGTAACCATCACTATCGGTATATCGGGCCACATCCATCCAGTCGGCCGCCATTCGTTCGCCATAGGCCGGATCATAGAGCAGTTGATCAATGACAGTTTCAACCGCCAACTCCGAGGTGTCAGCTAGGAATCGATCAACTTCTTCCAGTTTAGGAGGCAATCCGGTTAGATCAAAATAGATCCTTCTAAGTAATGTCTCTTTTTCTGCCTGGCCATTGGAAGTCAGGTTCTTCTCGCGCAACTTTTCATCTACAAAATAATCAACGGCATGCTGCCCGTCCGGGACAACTGACGCAGCAGGGGGTTCAAAAGACCAATGTGATTTATATTCAGCTCCCTGTCTAATCCATTTGATGAGAATCACTTTTTCAAGATCAGTCAAATGGAGTTTGGACTCCGCAGGTGGCATCTGAATCTCCGGATCATGACTCAAAATCCGGTTATAGACCACGCTTGATCCGGGTTTTCCCGGCACAATGGCATAGGTGCCGGGAACACTCGCCAGTTCGGCATAGGCTGATTCCGCGAGGTCAAGTCGCAAATCCGCTTCCCGCTTTGCCGCATCCGGTCCGTGACAATTGAAACATCGATCAGACAATATGGGTTTTACATGAAAATTGTAGTCGACAATGTCGGGTATATCGGTCAGAGGCAAACCTGCAACATCCTGATGATAGGAGCATGAAGCATAGTAAACTGCCATCATGCCCATCAAAAACCAGGTCCTAAAAGACAATTTACTCATAAACCATCAAGGAATACTAGCAATAAATATAGCAAGTTAAATTCATGGAAGGAAAGAACCCCAAAGAAAAGACATAGCTATGTCCCCCTGTATAGGCAATCAGACCTTCCTATGACCTGCAACATAGGTAAATATGACAAGTCTCAGTTTTTAGATCTGGGAATGTCTGGTAAGAACGATTAAATTTGAGAGCGAATTAGTTTCATAACTTAGCCACCCGGGAGACATGACAGACTTAAAAGTAACGTTATCAGAGCAACATGTGCGATAGGCAGGGAAATGGTGTTATAATTTTTTTGTTTTGTTTCTGATAACCCCGGGTCAAGCCGTGCATCCCGTTTAAAACGAATGTATAAGTCTTCCTTGACAGGTTAATAAGCAGAATCACTCTCCATATTGTCAAAAAATTCTGTATACTCTTTAATAACAGTCATGGCCTGAAAGAATGGACTATTTAAGCATTAATAAAAAGTAATTATGAGCGATTTGAAGCCCCTCCTCCTTTTTCTTATTATCGTTGCCGGATGTCAAAACAATCCTAAGGTAATCGAACCAGTTAACATGACTGCCGATGAAACACCGGCTGCAGCGGAAGAACAATTGCATGAAGTCGTGGTTCAAGACTTCCTTCATGCATCAAGGTATACCTATTTGAATGTGATGGAAAATGGTGAAAATTATTGGATTGCCATACCCTACACCGAGATTGAAAAAGGGAAGACTTATTTTTACACCGAAGGTGTTTTGATGCATAATTTTGAAAGCAAAGAGCATGACCGGGTATTCGAAAAGCTATATCTGGTTTCCGGGGTCAGTAAAACGCCTGATTTTACAGCCTCACGCAGAGGTGAAATACCTGCCATATCAGAAACAGAACCGGTATTGGTCGAAGAGATTCCACCAATAGCCGGAGGTAAGCGGATTTCTGAACTGTTCAGTAACCCTGCAGCCTTTAGCGATCAAACCATCATAATAAAGGGTCAATGTGTGAAGGTAAACCGAAATATCATGGGTAAAAATTGGGTGCATTTGCAGGACGGCAGTAAAGATGCTGACAACAACAACCTTGATCTTACTGTTTCTACCATGTCGGAAGTCGAAGTTGGAGAAATTGTTGTCTTTGAAGGGAAAATTGTAACTAATAAGGACTTCGGCTCTGGTTATCGATATGATTTAATGATGGAAGAAGCCACACTAAAATAAATGCACCGGAAAAGCACGCAAAGAACTTTCAAATTATGATTGACTATTTGAATAATGTCTTCAGAAAATTATTCTCTTCCAGTGCATCCGGAGTTTATTTTATCCTATTTGCTGCAGCAATAGGGACTGCTACCTTTATAGAAAATGATTTTGGTACCGCTGCTGCTCAGAAGGTTATTTACCGGGCTCGCTGGTTTGAAATTTTATTGATTTTATTCGGGATAACCATTATTACCAACGTGATCAGATTCCGGATGTTTCAGCAAAAAAAATGGGCCGTATTAACATTTCACCTGGCTGCTATTGTCATTCTGATTGGTGCAGCTGCAACCCGCTATCTTGGCAGTGAAGGAGTGATGCACATCCGGGAAGGTGATCAGACTGATTTGATTTTATCCCAGGAAACATATCTTAATTTTGAAATAAAAGAGGGTGATCAGATTTATCGCTTTGTCGAACCGGTATTTTTTGCTCCTCTGGGCAGAAATAAATTTAACGAATCCTACCAGATTGGAGGGCAGGTCATCCAGGTAATTCTGGAAGATTTTATTCCCAATCCGGTAGAACAGCTAACTCCTGTCGCAAACGGTCAACCTATTCTGAAAATTGTACTTGCCGGATCACAAGGTCGGGAAGAACACCTGATTAAGCAAGGTGAAAAAGTAAATATACATGGCATTCTTTTCAATTTTACAAATACCCAAAATAGTGGTGCCATCAA
>JBGTCB010000621.1:0-2792 GCA_041748995.1 Saprospiraceae bacterium
TCAATCCCTGAATACCAACTCCACCTCTACCATCAATTTCTACGAAGATCGAAGATCCGGTGCTTCGGTCAGGTGCATCAGGGATCCTTGATTTGATGGGCTGTGTTGCGAAAATTCGGTTAATAGTTGAACTGTCTTTCCGGGTAAGTGATTTAAGGCTGATATGACACTTGCACCTCTCGCCATTGCGTGCAACAGTGGTGTTATGAATTCTTCCATAGACTTTGCACTTCTGCGTCTTTGCGTGCAACGGTGAGGATGGTGGTGTTTGGTGTGGTGTTGTGGTTTTCCGGAGAAACCAGGATACGAATCAATTATTCTCATTGCATAGAATGGGAGAAGAATGTGGTTAAATGTATAATTGTGCATGAGTGGTTTTTTCCAGCACGTTGAAAAGTCGTCTCCCAGGGATTTAGGGTATTGCAATGTTGAATTGTGCAATTGAACTGATGGCCTGATTTTTTCGAAGAATTTTTTTTTGGTATTTTGGTATTTGGTTCTTATTTTTTGAAGAATTGATGCCACTCTTGTTGAACCGGGATTATTCATTAGGGTTTCGTCATGAAAGGCAGAAGTGCAATAAAGACGGGTGCTCCAGAGGTTTTTGAGGGCGCAGACATGGTCACCATCATGGCGAGCATCAAAAATCGATGATGTGCCCGTATTTGAAGCAATTCTGCCTTGTAATAGAAAATCTAATGCATAATCCCGGTTGAAGCTATTTATTTCTTTTTCTTCCACGATTGGATGATCTGGGCAGTCCATTTTCTTGAGTCCGAGGCAGCAATCCACTTGCCATTTTGTTTAGACCATACACCGTATTTGATTTTTAATTGTTTTTGGCGATATTCACGTATTTCAGCGGTAAGTTCAGGCCCCAATGACTGCGGAGTTGCTTCACCTCCGCTATCACCTCCATCTTCCGGTGTAGCTTCCTCTGCTTCCTCTAGTATTTCAGCGCATCGTTTTTCATTTTCTGTACAATCCACTCTTTCCCAGCTTCCATCTTCGCGGTCAGGTCCTGTGACGACAGGTCCTCCGGTATAGGTGATGTAGATATGTAGATAGTTCCATTAGGATAATGTGTATTTCCAGTGTTCGGATTATAAGTTTGCGACGATAATAATCCTAAACCCAGGAATAGAGTTAAGAAAGATAAGACAGATTTTTTCAAAATGGCTGTATCTAAAAAAAATAGAATTGAATTGAAGGTCTTCATTGCTCTTTGTTTAATGATTTAAATTTAATTGCTGTGTATTATGGTAATGTGTTCTATTGTGGTGCTGGGGTAGTATGATGTTATTGTGGTAGATCAACGATCTGAAATCTAAAATCCCAAATCTGAAATCAACTTTTCTGACTCAGACTCCAATTGGCTTAATCTGTTTTTCAGTTCACTCCTGCGGGTTTTTAATTGATTTAATTTTTCCTGATTTTGATCAATGTCATTTTGTTGCTCAAGGACCGACTGCAGAGCGAGGGTGGTCAACAGTTGGTAATTAACACCTTTTCTGCTTTTATTCAGAATATACAATCCAACCGGGATTTATTTGTTCGACCTCGTCGGGATTTAAGATGAGCGTGGTATTCGATTGATCTGTTTGCAATAATTTGGGCTGTAATTTGTTGATCTGCTCCAGGACTTCTTCGCTGGAGTAGTCTTCTACACTATTGACAGGGGGAGGAGGAAGGGGAAAATTATTAAGACTACCATCGGCAGCATCAAAGGCAGCTCGTAAGCCCTGATCAAAATATATGAGTATATCATCACTTCCCACGCGCCAGTCAACCCGGTCACTGCCTCCGGCAGCATCATTCTCAAAAACGATCTGATCCAAAGATGCGTTGGGTTGTGTGATGTGCAGGTAGGCTTCCGGTGTCGTTTGGTTAATGCCTACCTGGAATTGTTCTCCGTCGAGGGTCATGATATTGGTACTGAAGCCATCGTTATAGTTAAAATTCATTTTTGCGGAACCCTCGACCGAATTGGCCTCGATACTAAAAAAGTTATCATCACCCTGATTACTAGAACGCATTCGGGCGAAATCCCCGTTATTGTTTTCTTTTAGGGACAAATGCTCGGAACCACTCGTTCCGGATGTCGAGTTGTGTAAAATGAACATCTTATGACTGGATGGCAAGGTATTGACACCGATAGATCCAGTTTGGGAAATGGTCAGATCGTCTGGTCCCAGCGTCGTCCCCATCGATATTTTGAAGGCATCATCGTTGCCATTAAATCCGAAGGCTGACTTACTTACATTATTGTCACCAAAACGTATAAGGCTATTGGTGTTGTCATTGGAATTTTTAACCTCCAGAGAAATTTCCGACGGGGCGGTAAATGCTCCATTTCCATTGACCTCGAGATGCTGAGCCTCGATCTCTGTGAGGTAACTCACGATGAGAAAAATTTTTGTGAATAGTAACTTGTACATGCTCTCTGATTTATGCAATGCCAGGAAAGGATTTTTGATGGTGGATTTTGTTAATTTTTCTTTTTTAGTTCAACAGCTATTTTTAATTGAGCCTCCAGGGTTTTTAGCCTCCTTTCAAATTCTATTTCTTCGCTTTCCCATTTTTTAATTTCTTCTATTTGCTGTTGAATAATTGTTTGTTGTTCCTGAATTGATTGAATCGCCACAATTGCCAGGGTATGTTGACTGAAACCCACTTTTTCACCATCTTCTGATCGCACCACCCAGGTTGGATCTATCTTTTCAACTTCATGTGGATTTAGTCCCAGCGTACCTCTTTCTCCAGCATGCCGGGCGTAAGATGTCGTCTTCAAT
>JBGTCB010000622.1:0-6003 GCA_041748995.1 Saprospiraceae bacterium
ACCTCTACCTCACCGATGAAAGGGAGACTGAGGATGACGGAAGCTATCGTTCAGATGCGTTCCACTCTGAAGGTGGTCTTATCGAATTTGTCCAATATCTTGACCAAAGCCGTACTCCGTTGCTTGATGAGCCGATCTATATCACCGGAAAAAAGGATGATGTAGAAGTGGAGGTGGCTATGCAGTATAATACAGGATATACAGAGAATATCTATTCCTTTGTCAACAACATTACTACTAAGGAGGGTGGTACGCATGTAAGCGGTTTTAAAAGAGCTATTACTCGGGAATTCAGCAAATATGCGACCGACAATGGATTTTTCAGTAAGCTGAAATTTGCCGTGTCCGGTGAAGATTTTCGTGAAGGCCTGACCGCCGTTGTATCCGTCAAAGTGCAGGAGCCGCAGTTCAAAGGTCAGACTAAAGGGGAGCTGGGTAATTCGGAGGTAACGGCTATTGTATCACAATGTGTTGGTGATGTCCTCAAGTTCTATCTGGAGGAGAACCCCAGAAAGGCCCGGCAAATTGTTGATAAAGTTGTACTGGCTGCCACTGCTCGTGAGGCAGCCCGAAAAGCCCGGGAATCGGTGCAGCGGAAAAATGTCCTGGCTGGAGGAGGTCTGCCGGGGAAACTTTCGGATTGCAGCTCAAAAGATCCAAAAGAATCGGAAATATACCTGGTTGAGGGAGATTCTGCCGGTGGTACCGCAAAACAGGGACGGGACCGTCACTTTCAGGCAATTCTTCCTCTCAGGGGAAAAATCCTGAATGTTGAAAAAGCGTTGGAACATAAGATCTATGACAACGAGGAGATCAAAAATATGTTTACGGCTCTTGGTGTGAGTATTGAAGAGAGAGATGGTGAAAGGATACTGAATATCAGCAAGTTACGATATCATAAAGTGGTAATTATGACCGATGCCGATGTAGATGGTAGTCATATCACCACCCTGATTCTGACGTTCTTTTTTCGCTATATGCGAGCTTTGGTTGATAAAGGGCATATCTACATAGCAGCTCCTCCTCTTTACCAGGTCCGTAAAGGCAAGCAAAGCCGTTATTGCTGGAGTGAGGAAGAAAGAAAAGCCGCCATTGAAATCTATACTCAGGGGAATCCTAATGATGGATCAGTCAAAATACAACGGTATAAGGGTCTTGGTGAGATGAATGCAGAACAACTTTGGGAAACCACCATGGATCCTATAAGCCGGACCATGCGCCAGATTACCATTGATGATGCGGTGGAAGCCGACCGGGTATTCAGTATGCTTATGGGAGAAGAAGTGCCACCCAGACGGGATTTTATCGAGCGCAATGCCAAATATGCTAAAGTGGATATATAGCTTTGAAATACCGACCTGAATATTTCAATAGCCCCTTAGTAGACTTTCGGATTAAATAAATATTCCCAGTGGCCTATGGTGAATTTCCAGCAACTGTCAGGAAGTAGTCCGCCCTTTCCAGCGGTAAGGTTTCACTATCATGGTCTGCAGAGGGATCATCGCATTGATGACCGGATTGAGTAGGTGGGCCAATACCCACTGTTGCCAACTGAATGGTATTTTAAAAAACGATATCCCGGTATGTAATAAAATGGAATCGGCTATAACCTTGATTAACATATGAGCCAGTAAAATCCATAAATAGGCCGTATTCCAGAGAACTCCTGCTATCAAATGCATGAACAATAAGAAACTATTGGCAAAAACAATTAAAGCAACAATTTTTGTAGGTAGGTGATCATATTGAGCTGCTTTGGACGCCCATCGATGCCGTTGGTGGATAAATGATTTCAAATCAGGGACAGATTGTGTTAAAACAATTGCCCGGTCATCTTTGATGAAGCCAATGTTGTCAGGTTGGTTCTGGTAAAACTTATGGATAAGCAAGACATCATCCCCTGATGACAAGGACCGGGCATCTCTATAACCTCCCAATTCATGAAATTTACTTTTGTAAAAAGCAAGATTGGCACCATTGGCCATCAGCAGGTATCCGTTTTGCAAACCTCCACCGGTGGCAATCATCAAACCACATAGATCCAATTGTTGGTATTGACCAATCAGATTACCCGGATGGGAGATCATGACAGGACCTGTAACCAATTGACATGATGTTGTAATCAGATAGTTGACAATCGATGAAATCCAGGTTTTTGGCACCTGGCAATCGGCATCTGTGGTCAAAATAATTGATCCGCGTGATAACTTGATCCCTTGCGTCAAGGCTTCTTTTTTGAAAGCCTGCTGTTCGGGAAGGAACGCCGACAAATCAACAATCTGTGTATAAGGTTGAGGCATCAGGAACCGCCTGGCTGTTGCTACTGAATCATCGGTTGAATGATTATCTACCAGAATCAATTCGTGCAAATGGTCCGGATAGTCCTGATTTTGAAGAGAAGAAAGAAGAGTTTTGATATGGACGACCTCATTGCGCAAGGGCACCACGACACTGACGAAGGGCAAACTGCCAACTTCAGCTATAGGTGACTTTTGTAGACCATTCCATTGGCGGGTAAGGTCTATCTGGAGTAATAAGTAAGTTCCAGCTACCAGGAAAGCGAATAAAATATATACGGTCAATGCAGAAACAAGCTTAGAATGATTGTTATAAAACTAAGGTAATCGGTTGACAATTGAACGGAGTTTTAAAGGTGCCCACTAATCAAACAGTTGCTCGTAATCATTGTCGGCTTGTTTTTTTTGCTTTTCAAGGGGTGGTAATTCAAGAGTTTGCGTGTTTTCCTCCATGATTTCATATTCGGTATAGACCCCCTCCCTCTTTTTCTTTTGTTCATGGGCTTTCTCGAGAGTTTTCATTTTCTTTTTTAAAAGGGCTTTTCCAAATAAAAAAAATGAGACCACCGGAAAACCTACAATCGTAAGAAGCGTATAAATGATACCGTTTAATGTACGGTGCCGGAGATAATGCAGCAGCCACTTTCCATAGCCAAGCACAGACTGATAGTCGATAATGACTGCAGCAATAAGTAAGGCAGGTGCAATCCATGCCAGGATGGTAAAAATGCTTTTTGCCAACCAAAAAAGTAAAAACAATACTGCCACCAGAAAAATCACTCCTACGATCGCGTTGGTTCCACTGGATCTTTTTTCAAACTGAATCATGAATAATTAAATGACTATTAAATATAAGACCTTCAAGGATCAAAAAGTTTGATTTAATAGATTGATCCGGTGAGATAGTCGATGAAGAGTAAATCAGTACAAATTGGATTCTACAAATTGCATCTCATAAAGTTTCTTGTAGTGACCTGCCTCTTTTGCAAGCAATTCCTCATGGGTACCAAATTCGATCAACCTGCCATGGCTCAGTACTCCTATCTTGTTCGCATGTTTGATCGTCGACAAGCGATGAGCGATAATAATGGAAGTACGCTTTTGGATCAATTTTTCAATAGCATATTGTATAATCGCTTCCGTCTCACTATCAACCGAGGAGGTCGCTTCGTCCAGGATCAGGATATCCGGATCGAAGACCAGAGCACGTATAAATGACACGATTTGTCTTTGACCCATCGACAAGTTACTACCCCTCTCATTGACTTTAAAGTCATAGCCATCAGGCATTTGGCTGATAAATTCATGCGCTCCGATCATTTTAGAAGCCTTTATCACCAGTTCTCTTTCCATGCCGGCATCTCTCAGTGTAATGTTTTCATAGATGGTCCCGGCAAAAAGAAAGACATCCTGCAGTACAATTGAAATCCTTCTCCTAAGTGCTGCCAGTTCATATTGTTTCAGATCGACCTGGTCAATTTTGACGGATCCTTTCTGGATTTCGTAAAAACGATTCAGGATATTGATGATGGTTGATTTTCCAGCACCGGTACTTCCCACCAAAGCAAGAGTTTCACCCGGTTTTACTCTGAAAGACACGTCTTTGAGCACATTAGTGATGCCATCATAAGCAAAAAATACATTGTCAAACTGGATATCACCTTTCAATCGGGTCACCTTAAGGGTGCCATTATTTTCTATCCGTTCGGTATTATCAAGCACTTTAAATACCCGGTCGGCAGCAACAACACCCATCTGCAACGTATTGAAACGATCAGCGATAAAACGAAGCGGCCTGAAAAGCATAGAAAGATAAATCGGGAAGGCTACCAGCGCTCCGAAAGAGATTTCTTCACTGATTACGCCCCTGGCACCCCACCACACCATCAGGCCCAAAGCCAGTGCGGCAATTATTTCCACTACTGGAAAAAAGACCGCATAGTAAAGAATGGAATCCAGGTTAGCCTGAGTGTACTCCCGGTTGATTACCCGGAATTTTTCCAATTCACGTTTTTCAGCGGTAAATATCTGGACGATACGCATACCGGAAATTCGCTCCTGTAGAAAGGCATTCATCCTTGCTATCTGGGTACGCACTTTTTGAAATGCCGCTTTTACTTTCTCTTTAAAAACATAGGTAGCTATGAACATGAGGGGTAGGGTTGCGATACATATCACAGTAAGTTGCCAGCTGGACATGAACATGATAGTCAGGATCACAATGATGGCCAGGATATCAGCGACAATCGTAATAACACCTTCCGCAAACACATTATTCACCGATTCTATATCATTGATGGTGCGTGTAGTAATCGTACCTATGGGAGTTTGATCGAAATATCTCAGTCGCAATCCTACAATATGGTTAAATACTGATTTGCGAAGGTCGCGAACCACTGACTGCCCAATCCAGCCGGTAGAATAGATGAAGCCGTATTGGAGGATGACTTCTAAAATCAGAAGTACTGAAATCAATCCGGTCATTCTCAACAAACCTGGGAGATCAAACTCCACAATGTAATTGTCGACCATTATATTTATAAGATATGGCCTTAATGAAGCCGTGGGAGCCAGAAGAACAGCTAATACAGCGGCCAGAACCAGGACCTTCCGGTAGGGTTTGGCTATTTTAAGTAGCCGGTTAAGGATCTGAAAATCAAAGGCCTGGGTACCCTCAGTACTCATAGGTAAAATTCAAAATATTTAAACACAAATCTCTGTTCATATGTTCTGATTCAATCTTTACATCAACCCTTCATCTGCAAAGCTCCAGTACTTCTGGCTGGCTATAATTAAATGATCCGCAACCATAATATCCAAAACCTTTCCTGCCTCCTGTAGTTTCCTTGTGAGTCGGATATCTTCCTGACTCGGTTTGAGCTGTCCGCTTGGATGGTTATGGCAAAGTATCATAGAGGAAGCTAATAACTCCACAGCTTTGGTAAAAACAACTTTCGGATCAACATAAGTGCCGGCTACTCCACCCATACTGACACAGATGCGGCCAATAATTTGGTTAGAGCGGTTAAGATAAAGGACCCAAAACTCTTCGTGGTTTTTATCAATCAATAGCGGAGCGATAGCCTCATACGCCGACATGCTATCCCTGATCTGAGGTTTTTGCCGGGTATCCGTCAGTTGCCTTCTTCGGCCCAGCTCTAGTGCAGCGGCAATGGTGATTGCTTTGGCCTCACCAATTCCTTTAAATTTCATCAAGTCTCCTAATGATAACCGGGACAGTCTTTCCAGGTCTGATTCAACAGATGCTACAATCATTTTACATAAATCCACTGCTGAAAGATCCGTGGTGCCTGTCCCGATCAATATGGCTAGTAATTCGGAATCGGAAAGGGATTGCCGGCCTTTATGCAATAATTTATATCGTGGCTGGTCGTCTTCCGCCCATGATTTAATAGAAAGTGTGGATTTTGTTTTTTTTGGCATGGTGGATTTCATCACTGGCTAAAAATAGAAATAAAAGCTACGAAGACTTACTTTTGTTAGTAATAATTGCCATTGACCTATGAAGCAAAACAGTGTTTACATTATTGGGGCGGTTCGAACACCCATCGGTAGTTTTGGGGGAATATTTAAAGATGTTTCCGCTATTGAGCTCGGTGTTACAGCAGTCAGTGGTGTTATTAAAAAAGCTAAAATCATAGCAGAATGGATTGACGAGGTTTTCATGGGCAATGTGGTTTCCGCG
>JBGTCB010000623.1:0-5153 GCA_041748995.1 Saprospiraceae bacterium
CGCCCAGAGAATTCGCTCTTCTGGAATATCTGATCCGGAATAAGACCCGGGTGGTTTCCAAACAGGAAATTGCAGAAAATGTGTGGCAAATAAATTTTGATACCAATACCAATATAATCGAAGTCTATATTAACTACCTTCGCAATAAAGTTGATCGTCCATTTGATAAAAAATTAGTTCATACTCACTTTGGTGTAGGCTATATTCTTAAAGACGAGTAATTACCTATTGTCATTAGAATAATTTAGATCGTGTGAAAGATGGCTGGTTACTTAAGTCTTGATCTGCTAATAAATTGAATAGCATTCTATGCAGATACGCAATCGTCTGACCCTGCAATTCCTTCTGATCGTTGCCGGAATCATGTTGATTTCACTGAGTTATATTTATTTGCAATTTAAGAATCATCTGCAAAATGAGTTTTATAATAATTTACGGTCTAAGGCAATAATGACCATCGATATGATCGTAGGAAAACCCTGGGGAATTCCTACCGATCACATCAACACGTCATCGGATGAAAACGATGAAAAGTTTTCATACACAGAGAATATCCGGATTTATTCGGATGATTTCACCAGGATATATAGTATTAATCCTGTGCACAACGAGGTATCCGGTAACATATTAAGAAAAATTGTAGAGGAAAAGGAGAGTAGATTTTCACTCCACAAATACTCGGCAATAGGTATTCTCTACAAAAAGAATGATTCGCAGTTTATCGTGATTGCCGAATCGATATTTGACCCCACTCAGTTGTATAAACTACGAAATATTTTGTTTTGGGTTTTTGGCATTTTTATTTCACTTGTTGCCCTGGCCGGATGGTTGTTTTCGGGTCAGGCCCTGGCTCCAATAAACCGGATAATGAATCAGGTTGATACACTCTTACCATCTGATCTGACCCGAAGGCTGGATTTTACCGATCAGAATGATGAACTTTCCCGTCTTACAAAAACTTTTAACAAATTATTGGATCGCGTTCAGAATGCTTTCAGTACACAGAAACTTTTTCTCTCGAACATTTCTCATGAACTTAAGAATCCAATGAATGTGATTATATCACAATTAGAAATTGCGTTGACGAAAGATCGCTCAAAAGCAGATTATCAGAATACCATTGTCTCAGTTTTGGAAGATGTAAAAGATTTAAATGAAGTATCCACCAAACTGATGCAGTTGGCAAGAATTAACTCTGATGGAACCGATATCGTTTTCACCTGGTTTCGGATTGATGAAGCTATTTGGCAAACCCGGGATTCGCTATTAAGATCCCATCCTGCTTTTAATGTAGATGTTCAGATTATTGACCTTCCTGAAAGTGAAGAATCTTTGTTGATATGGGGCAATGAACAGCTTCTGAGAACCGCCCTTTACAATTTGATGGAGAATGCTTGCAAATATAGTCCGGATAACAAAGTAACGGTGCAGCTGGCATTTAATGATGGACTGATCTTATTGGAGATTCAGGATAGTGGTGCCGGAATTCCGGAAGGCGAAATCCCAATGATTTTTAATCCATTCTATCGAAGTAGTCATACTACTATGGTCAGGGGGTCCGGAATTGGATTGTCTCTGGTAGATAATATCATGAAATTACACAATGTGCCGATGAAGCTAACCAGTACATTGGAGGTAGGTACAACCTTTTATCTTGAATTCACTTCTTATCCAATGAAGGAGGAAGTAGTGGGAAATAAAGTGGAAAATTGAAGATTTTGAATCAAATAATCAACTATAAAACCCGACAATTCAACTTTTATCTGTTGGGAGTCCTTGCGGTCATCGCCCTGGTCTTTGTTATTACCAGATTTGACCGTAGATTTCAAAATCAGGAATTAATAACAAAGATTTCAACTGACTGGTATCAATATGCCATGGAAGCTGAACGTTACACAGATGGTTATCGAGGTCCTGTTGCCGCGAGAATGTATGCTTATGTAGGACTTGCTGCTTATGAAGCTGCCTTGCCGTTTTTGGATCCGGATTATAATTCTTTAAGTTTCTTTTATCCTGACTTAAACCTGAGTAAACCGGATTCTGTTCATAACTATTATTTTCCGGCTGTTTTAAATGAGTGTTATGCCACCCTAATGGAAAGATTTTTCGTGACTTCCCCACGCTTCCTCAAGGAGAATAGGAAAGGTCTCGAAGCAAAGTGGATTCAGTTATTTTTAACAAGAGTCGATTCCAGTCTTCTTTCGCGATCCCGCAAGTATGGAAGTGAAGTTGCAGAATCGGTTTTTGATTGGTCTAAAACAGATACTGTAGGTCATCTGGCTCATTTATTTAATTACGACAATGATTACTGTTTGTCAGAGGGAATGGGAATCTGGCAACCCTGTCCTGATTTTCCCATGCCACCCCTGCTGCCCCACTGGGGCAAAGCGCGCACCTTTCAAATTTGCCCAGAAGATTACCTCGCCCGAGCTTTACCTGCCTTTAGCAGGGAGCCGGGTTCCATCTACTATGAACAAGCACTGGAGGTGTATAGTCTCAGTTCACCATTATCCAAAGAGAACGAATGGATCGCTGAGTTCTGGAGTGATGATCATGCCGGATTGACTTTCACGACAGCTGGTAGATGGATCTCGATTACCAATCAGGTCATTTTAAAGGATAAACTAAGTCCGGAAACCGTTTTGGAAACCTACCTTAAGATCGGAATGGCAATGAATGATGTTATCATTGCAGCCTGGTATTCTAAATATATGTATTTGTTGGAAAGACCTCAAACCTTTATTAGGAGGGTCTTTAATCCAACCTGGAGTCCTTTGCATCATACTCCACCACATCCTGCTTATCCTTCTGGTCATGCTATGATTGGTATGGCAGCAGCGGAAGTCTTATCCCAACTATTTGGCTACAATTATAAATTTACTGATGAGAGCCATAAAGGGCGCATTGAATTTAAGAGTGCACCCAGACACTATCGGTCATTTTATGAAATGGCACATGAAAATGCACTCTCCAGGATTCTCCTGGGTGTTCATTTTCGAATGGACGGTGAGGAAGGAATCCGTTTGGGTAAAATGATTGCAGGTCAGATTTGTCAGATTCCCATCAAAAATAATGACTTAACCGATAAGATCGCATCAGGTAGTAGCTATCCTCCAGACAGATCCGGTAAAATCGATTGACTTGGAGTGTTAGTAGACTCAAGGTGACTGTTGAAATACACAACTTGTCCTGTTCGACTTGTTGATCCCTTGCTCGTCAGGGCTCGGAAGACGGGTCAGTCTGCTACAACTTCCAATAGTAATCCTTCATCTCACGGCGCCAGAAAGCGTCGATTCCCGACCCAGAATCACCCTGAATATCAACGCCTTATGGTTGAGTATCCACAATAAAAACACGTTTTGATTGTAATATTATTACTACCTTTGCCGTCGCTAATGAGCAAAATTCTTTGCATCTTTCATAGTATCCTGTCGTCACAGATATTCCCTGGTAAGGATAAGATTTGGGTGATGATCATGTTGCTGCAGGTGGTAATGATATCTGGTCAGGTGTTGCCTCCAGGCAGATCGACTGACTGGATGAAAGCCGGTTTGAGTACACCATCCCTTTACCCGGTACTTAAAATTAATATACTAGATTTTGATGCTGATCCGACTGGCATATCACCAAGTGATAAGCCTTTTCAAGCTGCTAAAGCATCGCAAAGTGGATTGGCTTTGATCTACTTTCCCCCGGGTATTTACCATTTTGAAAGTACTATAGTTTTGCGGGACAGCCTGATCATCCAGGGTGCAGGGTCGGAAATGACAACTTTGCGCTTTGATCTCGGTGGAAGCGGAGATTTAATTTCCGTGACCGGTTCACTTGATACCACCACGGATTTACTTGTCACAGATGGCGTGATTGGAGATTCATTTTGCCTGGTCGCAAGTCCGAATATCTGGCAAACCGGAGATGTAGCCAGACTTTCGAAATATGATCAGGACCTCGTCAATGATTCCTGGGGTTACAATACCGTAGCGCAGATCGTCCGTATCCAGGCAGTTTCGAATGACACGGTTTTTCTGGATCAAACCCTGCGTACCGGCTTTCCATTGTCCCGGGACCCTGTATTACGAAAGATAAACACCCGCAACCGGGTTGGCATTGAATGTCTGAAAATCGAGAGAACGGATGCCACAATCTCCCAGTCTAAAAATATCCGCTTCTATTGTGCGATCGATTCTTGGGTGAAAGGTGTGGAAAGCGATATGTGCAATTTCAGTCATGTAGTTGCTGACTGGAGTAGTCACCTCCAAATTACCGAGAGCTATTTTCACCATGCCTTTGACTATGGGTCGGGTGGAAAAGCTTATGGCGTTGTCCTGCAATCAGCCTCCAACCTCTGTCTGGTGGAAAATAATATATTTGAACATTTGCGGCATTCCATGTTGTTGCAGTCCGGGGCGAACGGTAACGTCTTTGCTTTAAATTATTCTACGGACCCTTTCTGGGGTGGATTCTTTCCGAATTATGCCGGTGATATCGTTTGTCATGGCAATTATCCTTTCTTTAACTTGTTCGACCATAATATTGTACAGCACATTGTCATAGACGATTCGCATGCTGCCAATGGACCATATAATACTTTTTTTCGGAACCGGGCGGAATTGTATGGGATACGTGTGACCTCCACCAATTCTCCCAGTCAGAATTTTATTGGCAATGAAATAACTAATAGCCAGGGTTCTTATTCACTATCGGGTCAAGACCACTTTGAGTATGGCAATAATTTAAGAGGCACCATTATTCCGTCCGGAACCGGAAATTTGCCAGACACCAGCTATTATTACGTTGACAAACCGGAAATTATCACGGGTCCCTGGCCGCGAATTGGTCCTCCCTCTATCATTAATGCAAATTCTATCCCGGCCCGTGACCGGTTTCTTACAATGGATAATTATACCATCTGTAGCCAGAACTGTCAGGATCAATTTGCTGGTTGGAGTGTATGGTCAGGATGTAATGGTGATGATGACTGGTTTAATGTGGATAACTGGCATTCGGGAATGATACCCGGTACAAATGATGATGTTTATATTCCCGGCCACCCGGCCGGTGGTCCTTACTATCCTGTAATCGATCTGAATGCTGCTATCAAATCATTATGTATTGAGGAAGGTGGTAAGATTGAGATTATATCTGGCGTGATC
>JBGTCB010000624.1:0-5000 GCA_041748995.1 Saprospiraceae bacterium
TGATCTGGAATGAAGCCGATTCAAGAATCTTTACGGACAAATTCGTGAAAATCACTAAGCCGGAAGAGATTATCTTTGCCTATGGCTTCAACGCCAAACAGGACTTTTCAGAGTATACGTTGCAGCAAGTCGTGGGTCGAGTGAAAGTCAATTCAAAAGAATTTAAAAACTGAGTTTCTCCTGGGCATGGGTTTCCTGATATTTTTTATCCTTCTTTCATTACTACTATCCGCTTTTTTCTCGGGTTCGGAAATTGCCTATATCTCTGCCAACAAGATACGTATTGAGTTGCTCAAGGAGCAGGGTCATCTACGAGGTCGAATCCTCAGCTATTTCTATGAAAAGCCCCGCGAGTTCCTGGGAACTATGCTGGTTGGTAATAACATTGCCCTGGTGGTTTTTACAGCCCTGATGACCAGACTTTTAAATCCTTTTATTGCACCTCTCCTGGGTAATGGGGTTTCGCTTGCTCTGATCAATACAGTAGTTATCACAATTACGGTGCTGATTTTTGGTGAGTTCCTTCCCAAAACAATATTCCGGGTTTATGCCAACTATATGATCAGCATTTTGGCCGTACCATTGCAGTTCTTCAGAGTCTTATTATCGATACCTACCTGGTTTATGACCAAATTATCGACCCTTCTTTTGCGAATTTTTTTCCGTTCATCAGATGAGCAATCCACCCAGACATTTTCGCGGATTGACCTGGAACATTTCATCCTGGACAGTTATGAAGGCGACCACGATGATGAGATTGATACCGATATTTTTAAAAATGCCTTAAAGCTGAAGGAGACAAAGGTCCGGGATTGTATGGTGCCCCGCAATGAGATTGTAGCGATCGATGAAGATTCGGAGATGGAAGAGCTGGTCACCCTATTTAGCGAAAGTAAGTTGAGCCGGATTCTAACCATTAAGGGTGATATTGATAATGTAACCGGTTACATTCATCACCAACAAATGTTAAACCAACCGAAAAAACTAAAATCGGTGATTCTGGATATTCCCTTTGTACCGGAAGCCATGAATGTACAGGATGTGATGAATCAAATGTTCAAGTCAGAAAAAAACATTGCCTGTGTGGTTGATGAATTTGGTGGAACTGCCGGTATGATTACTTTAGAAGATATTCTGGAAGAGATCTTTGGCGAGATTGAGGATGAGCACGATGATGAGGGCTACCGGGAAGAACAGATTTCTGAACGTGAGTGGCTTCTTTCAGGTCGTCTTGAAATGGACTATCTTAATGAAAAGTATGATAACATCCAACTGCCCACCGGCGATTATAATACCTTATCAGGTTACCTGGTGACCATTATGGCGAAAATACCTGAAGAGGGAACGGTACTTGACCTTGAGGGATATCAGTTTACTCTGGAGAAGGTAAGCAGTACCCGTATCGAGACAGTGAGAGTTAAGCAAATATTGGATACCCATCCGGATACTCAATAATCACCACTTAAGTTTTCATTCATAAAACGGGGTTTTTTAGGGGTGCCCATCAGCTAATCAAATCGGAACTACCTGCTAATATCCCTGGATATCTCAATAAATTCATTAAGCATCATAGCAGTTGCACCCCAGACAACCTTACCGTAAATATCAAAATAAGGTACATTATTCAATCGTACACCATTTCCGAGCTCAAGATCTTTAATCCTTCTTATAGTGTCTGAAAAGAGAACAGGTAAGGGTACTTGCATGATATTTGCCACTTCATCGGGTTGTGGTGACAGATCTGACAGTTCATTGATCATGGCTACAACGGGTGTAACTAAAAATCCACTGACCGGAATATAAAGGTCAGACAATCTGCCCAATACTTTTACCTGATCGGTAGACAATCCGATTTCTTCCCGGGCTTCCCTCAGAGCACAGGCTTCCAAATTCTCATCACAGGGTTCCAGTTTACCACCTGGCAGAGATATTTGTCCACTATGCTTATCCTTTTGATGAGTCACCCTTTCTATAAGGATGGTATGCAACACCTCTTGCCGAAAGTGAATTAGCAGCAATACTCCAGCCTGTTTGACTTCGGGAGGTGGATCAAAGCTGAGACGTCCTGCGAACGCTGCCATTCGTAGCTGGGATTCCCGGCCTGGTAAGGGTTGGAGAAGGCGCTCTTCGAGCAAAGAAAGATAGTCGATTGCTGTCTTATTTTCTGTTGGCTACCTGAATATATTTCTCCAGCGCCATGGTCATGGACGGAGTTTCGGGAGAAGGTGCCATGATATTGATTGTAAGCCCCCTTTCTTCTACAGCCGCACTGGTGCTACTTCCATACACGGCAATCCTGGTTTCATTCTGATTAAAATCCGGAAAATTCTCATACAGCGATTGTATTCCCAACGGACTAAAGAACACTAAAACATCGTAGAAGATATCACGCAGATCCGAAAGATCACTACTAACGGTGCGATACATCATCGCCTCTTTATAGTTAACTGCAATTTTCTCAAGATATTCCACAACCGGTTTAGCTCCCAGGTTGGAGCAAGGAAGTAGAAATTTTTCCGCTTTGTGTTTGTTGAAATAGTTGGCCAAATCCTCAATATCACGTTTGCCCACAAAAACCTTTCTCTTCCGGTATATGATAAATTTTTGAAGATAATGGGCTATTGCTTCCGAGATACAGAAGTACTTCATATCCTGGGAGATCTTTATTCGCATTTCTTCACACATTCGAAAATAGTGCTCTATGGCACCTTTGCTGGTAAAGATCACTGCGGTAAATTCATCCGGCCGGGTTCGGGTCTTCCTGAACTCTTTTTCTGTTACTCCCTCTACATGAATAAAGGGTCGAAAATCAATCTTGATACCGTATTTCTGCTCCAATCCATAGTAAGGAGAGCGTTCAGGCTTTGGTTGAGAGATCAGTATGGTCTTGACCTTCTTGAATTTCTTCACTTCCGCATTTGATGCTGACATTCAATTTGTTTTTGAATGAAAAAATCAATTTTCCCCAAAATTGCCTAAGGCCAGTTTCCCAACTATTAGTAAGGGTGCTATTTCGGCGCTGCAAAGATAGAGAAAAAAATGAAATAGGTAAGAGTGAACCAGTCTGCCCGAAATAAACAAGCCTTTCAACTGGCGAAATCCATATAGCAATATCACCAGAGAAATACCGATCCAGATCACAATATTCACTACGGATTCCGGGCCAAACGCAACCAGCAGATTGATTGGTAGCAATACAAGACCGAGTAATATGTTGACAAGAAGAGTGACGAATCCATAAAGACTGGCTTCCTTTTCCACCGGAAAAGCAGCAGCCACCGTGCTTAATGTAAGATGCTTCAAAAGGTAAGCACTTGTCACAAACAAAATAGAAAGCAATAAGACTACGATCGAACCATTTGTATACCAATCAAAGTAATCTAGAATTAAAAAGATGAAGAAACCTGCGTTGATAAAAAAATGAGCATAAAACAACCAGTACAACCAGGGCATGGATTTATATTCCCGATAGAGAAATCGTAGATAATTATCATTGGCAATGGCCCGGTAGGCCTTCTTGACCAATGAACGGTTTACCGCCAGTAAAGAAGCCAGAAAAAGTAGTGTGAGAAGAGTGACCCCAAACAGTACATTTCGATTATCCAACTCAAATTCTGTGTTAAGCGGCAGTTGATGCAATTTTCCCACGATACCAGCTGGCTTAAAACCACTCTGATTGGACCCCGCGACGATCTGTTCCTGCCCTTTTTCAATCGAATAGCCAACCGCAGCTGCTTCACTGCTATCATACCCAGTGCTATCTGCAAGGTTAGCCTGCAAGGCGTCAGAATTAAGCATGGCATGACCATGAGTTGTCACCGTATCTACAGATTCCCTCAGGCCATTGACTATCTTTTGCACGACACTATCCCGGTTGGCAACAACGACTGAATCCGGTAGCATCACAGTAGGCGTCAAGGTATCAGGATTGGATGTATTCCTGCTAGGAACCCGATTCTTCAATTCAAAAGGGTTTCCGTGTTGTCCAAAGCTGCTCAATGATCCTGCGATCATGATAAGAGAACACAGCAATGCTCTGCTAAAACCCGCGTACAACCCCGTCCTAACATCCGATCCGTCCAATCCCTGAGAAATTATTCAGTGCAAAGATAAAGATATTGACGTTCAGAGGTATCCAGGTGGTATAATTTCAGCAGACATTAACAAATAGAAGCCACAACGAAAAAGAACCTTCAATGTTGAAGGTTCTTTAATTGATCAGGTCTTGATTGTTTACTGAAACTTTCGGCTTTACGAGGAAAGGTCAAGTAAGAGATCGACTGGTCCATCCGTATTCACTTTGTGATCTACAGGTTACCGCTTTCAACTGTTCCTTTGACGGTGAGAATGAAAGGTTCTTCCTCCAAATTGGTGTAGACAGATACCGTTTTTAGGAAAGCTCCCGGTGATTTCGCATTGAATGTAGCTTCGATCTCAGTTGCGGAACCCGCAGGTATGGCCTCAGTACTGTAGCTGGTGGCGGTGCATCCACAAGAACCCTTGACATTTTTTAGGATAAGAGCTTCTTCGCTTTTGTTAGTGACGATGAAAATCGCTTTTTGCGGTATTCCTTGGGCAATAGTGCCAAAGTCATGTTCCATTTTGTTAAAATGCACCAATTTCGGGTTGGTAAAGGCCAAAGCAAATAATACCAATGCCATCGGAATGTACATGAGCTTGAAATTTACAGTCTTCATTTTTAAAATTTTAATTGATTAATTGATGATGCAAACCTACCGCGGTTCTCGAAATGAGGCAGTTAATGACTCTCAAATGATTGTTAATGAGTTGTTAATGACTATTTTAAGGGTGAAAAACCGAACTACCTTCGTGGTCAGTAGCCGATTCCTGTATGAGTAATATCTCCATTTGGAAAGTTGTCATTTCCGCCGCAATGGCTTTAATATGTATCTGTATCGTCCAGGGGTACTGGCTCACGAATTCCTTCAATCAGAGTGAAAAGGCTTTTGAGGAAAAAGTTCACATCACCTTGCGTAATG
>JBGTCB010000625.1:0-3944 GCA_041748995.1 Saprospiraceae bacterium
GTACATCATACCCGGCAATACTCCAAATGAAACAACATCGGCTAAACTATCCAAATCGCCACCAAATGGATGATTTTGTTTCAGAACTCTGGCTACCATACCATCCATAAAGTCAAAAATCAAGGATAATCCAACGCAAAATACCGCCGGTAATGGTTGGTCTGTAAATACAAAGACAATACCCAGGCAACCGCTGAATAGATTTAACAAAGTCAGGACGTTGGGTAACATACGCAGCATACCCCAAATTTAATAAAAGTAAGGTTGATGCACTTGATCCCATTTGGCTATGAAATGCCAGTGATTAGATTTATCCTGCCATCATCAAAAGAAACATCAGGAAGAAGGCATTTTATTTCTTTTCAGACAACGAATTTCCTCGTAGTGCCGTCTTTTTACAAGGGGGTATCCTACCACCCTGAATTTTTTGAAAACAAATGCCTTCAGGGGCACCTTAATTAATTATACGTTAAGACCCGGAAGTCGGTAAAACTGCAATTCGCCTTCGATCGTTATCTTTACGCGCTATTTAAACTGTTGATGAAGCACATACAACTCTTTATAGTCACATTATTCCCTTTCTACCTGGTGGCCCAGCCCGTCAATGACGAGTGTATCAACGCGATTGAACTGGGAGATATCACTAATTGGTGCTCTAATTCGGGTGCGTACAGTAGCACTGGAGCAACCCCTTCGATTGAGGATACGCCAGGCTGTTTTAATGGGACAGGGCCTGATATCTGGTTTAAGTTTACTTCTGCATCTACCAGTGTTAATATTAGAGTTTTAGGTGATATTGTTGACATTTATGGCATAACGGCATTTTCCCAGGGAACCATGACGAGACCTCGCCTGGCTTTGTATAATGGAAGTTGTGAGGACTTAATCCTGGTTGGATGTGATGAAGACGATGGTGATCACATTGCCGAATTATATTCAGAAAGTTTGATACCGAGCAGTACTTATTTTCTCAGAGTCAGCAGTCCTGTACAATCTGCCGGTACCTTTCAACTTTGTGTGAGTTCCTATAATTTTGTACCTAACCCTAACTCTGATTGTCCTACTGGTGTCATTCTATGTGACAAATCATCCTTCTTTGTTGCAAGTATAAGTGGTTCTGGCGATGTCAAAAATGAAGTCAATACGAGTTGTCTATCTGTAGAAGAGAATTCGGCATGGTATAAATGGGTAGCCGGTTCTTCCGGATCTCTTGCCTTCACTATCACCCCCAACAATCCGGGTGATGATATTGATTTTGTAGTATTTGAGCTGCCCAATGGGTTGAACGATTGTGCGGGAATGACAGAATTGCGCTGCATGGCCTCCGGGGCAAATGGCATAGGAGGCTTTGGTCCTTTTATTCCAGCACCTTTCAACGAGTGGGATGAATGCACGGGACCTACCGGTCTGAAAACCGGAGAACCAGATGCCATAGAGTTCGCCGGCTGCCAGACCAATATTGATAACAATTTCATTGCAGCCATGGATATGGAAGAAGGTAAGGCTTATGCGCTTGTCATTTTAAACCACAGTGCAAGCGGTCACGGCTTTTCCATCGACTTTGGTGGGACGGGTGATTTCCTTGGTCCGGAGGCGGATTTTATCACGGACGATCTGGATGGGACGGTATGCTTTGGAGACCCCGTCACTTTTTTTGACCAGTCTTCCTTTGGAAATCTCAGTATAATGGATTGGAACTGGAATTTTGGAGATGGTGCAATACCCCAACAACTTTCTGGGCCCGGACCACACCGGGTGAATTATTCCACCGGGGGTGTCAAATCTATTGCCTTGACCGTAGAGAGTGAGACCGGTTGCCTGGTCACCACAATCGGTAACATTATTGTAGAAGAACCCTTCGATATTCAGGCAGATATCGTACATCAGAGCTGTCCTGAAACCATCGATGGAAGCATCAACCTGAACATTTCCAGTGGGAGTAGTGTCACCAGTATCCAGTGGGACAACGGACGGACTGGAAATATTTTGCAAAACCTGATCCCGGGAGAATACACGGCCATCATCACCAACTTTAATGGATGCGATACGATGGTAAGATTTGAAGTGGAAGCTCCAATGCCTCTTGAGATCGAAGAAATAATCACCCGGCCGAGTTGTGGAGGTGGTTCCGATGGCAGTATCACCCTAAATATCAATGGTCAAGCACCTCCATACCTGTTTGATTTTAACCGGGGTGGGGGCTTTCAATCCAGTAACACGCTCAATGGATTACCGGCAGCAATCTACGAGATCGAGATACAGGATGCTAATGGCTGTATCAACGATGTCACGGTGCTCCTGGGTGAAATCAATATAGAACTTGATCCTGATTTTGATCCGGTCACCCCACCCAGCTGCTTCGGACTTCAGGATGGTAGGGTGGAGCTGCGAATAATTGGAGGAGATCCAGGGGAGTATGCCTATGACTGGGATGCTGATGGAGGGTATGTTATGAGTAATATTCTGACCGGAGTAGGTGCAGGAACTCTATTGGTTGCTATCAGAGATCAACTAAATTGTCTGGGATTCGCTGGCGTCGATGTAACACAACCTGATGAACTTCTGGTGAACATCGATACCACCGACATTTCATGTCATGGGGAAACAGATGGCCGGCTCACTCCATTTGTAACCGGGGGCACGAAGGCGTACCAATATCAATGGAGCAACTTTTCTGATGATTCCATCGCAGATAATCTGCCACAAGGTCAATATTTTATTACCGTCACCGATGCCAATGGGTGTCAGACTCCGGGTGCTGCCCTGATATCAGAACCACCACGGCTGGATATTTTAATTGACAGTACGCTGGATGTTGTGTGTTTTGGTGACCAGACTGGTGCTGTCTATTTCTTTGGTGCCGGTGGCAATCCTCCTTTTACCTACTCCATCGATGGAAATAATTTTCGTGATGCCACCAGTTTCGAAAATCTACCCGCAGCGATCTACAACGTGACCATCAGGGATAACCGCGGATGTACCCAAACTGTGCAGTCGGAAATCCTGCAACCGGCTGAACTTATCGTCAACGCGGGTCAGGACACTTCTATCGATCTTGGTTTTACCGCCAGATTGCTGGCTACTCACCAACCACTGGGTAAGCCCGTTAGTTACTCCTGGTCACCTTCTCAAAGCCTTGATTGTATCGATTGCCCCTCTCCCATAGCCGGACCTCTGTCATCGACCAACTACACAGTGACAATCATCGATGACGATGGATGCATCGATAGTGACCAGGTATTAGTGTCCGTTTTTCTTAACCGGCCGGTATTCATTCCCAACACCATCACACCAAATGGTGACGGATTTAACGATAGATTAGCCATCTATGCTGGAGCTGCTGCCAGTGGTTTACGCAAGATACAGATTTTTGACCGGTGGGGTGAAATGGTCTATGAAGGGCGAAACCTGGCACTCAATGATGAGTCTCAGGGATGGGATGGGGATTACAGAGGGCAACCACTAAATCCCGGAGTCTTTGTATACATAGCGGAAATCGAGTTTATCGACAACTCGGTATTACAATTTGAAGGCGATATTACTCTCATCCGATGACCAGATTCCTTCTTTTCAGCTTATCGATTCTCTTTGTCAGTTGTGTCAACGATTTGGCAGAAGTGAATCATTTGTTTGAAAAATCAGAAACTGGTGTGGAAGTGGCAAAAGATATCGAGATGTTATACAGTGACAGCGCTATTGTCCGGGTAAGGATTATCGGCGCCACTCTGATCCGGCACCTTGAAGATGAAAAACCCCGGGATGAATTTCCGGATGGGGTGCATGTTGATTTTCTGAATGCCGATGGCACTGTCAATAGCACCCTGGACGCAGAATATGGGGAGCGGTTTACGAGGGATAAAAAAGTAATAGTTCGCGGGGATATTCAGAAAGGTAGCCCGGTTATTCTACAGAATGATAAAGGAGAAAAGCTGGAAACCAGCGAA
>JBGTCB010000626.1:0-3532 GCA_041748995.1 Saprospiraceae bacterium
TGATTTCACTCATCTTAAAATTGATTTTATTATTAACAAATTGGAGCTGGTATGCAGATCCACGATGACTGGAAATTTCAAAGACAGAAATTAATCTGGATCGCAGGATACCACGTTAATATAACGAGTAAGGCATTCATATAGTTTCCTGAAAGCGGGAATATCCTTAAAATTTATTTTTTGCTCTCAGATACTCCGAAAATCGGATTTTCAACAATTTGCAGATATTAAAGCCCGGATGTGAAGATTGGCAGGGTCTAGACAGCATTGAATTTGATCCTCCATCACTAGGTTAATATAAAAATAGAGGAATAATCCTGGTGAATTATATATTATATTTTATTGCTATTTATCATAAAAATCATCTTGAACCAATCGGAAGATATATATTTCTCGGGTTTTGCACTTATGAACCTGGTAAATGATTTTGATGCTCACCATGATGGTCACCATGCTTACCCATCCGCGAGCGGTTCTTTCGCTCGAAGATCTACCAGATCATCGTTGTGCCTTAGAGGCACCAATCGCTCAGTCATGCCCTCAAAAACCTCTGGAGCACCCTGACGGCATTCGCATCAGGGCCAAGCCCGTCTTTATTGCACTTCTGCCTTTCACGACAACCCTAATACATAATCCCGGTGCAAATTCGTGATCCGGCTATGGTAAATTGCACCAGAATTAATCGATCCGAAGCTGCTTAATTTTATGTTGCATAAGCAGCGCTATGCTTTTAGCCCGCTCGACGGCAAGTTCACTGTTTGGCCCTTCATATAAATTTCGTACCGAGTTTTCAAAATATTTTAACCAGATCTTAAAATGGTTTTGCTCCAGTTTTACTTTTAAATGCAATGCCAAATGCAGCTCCATAACATTCCTCCGGTAAGTTCCGGTCATAAAAATCAAACTGTACCAGAACTCTACCAAATGCGGAAGGTGCGTTTCCAAATCTATTTGTGCCACCTCGATAAATATCGGTGCCATTGTCTCATCGTTCAATAGCAAATCATAAAAATTCGCAACCAAAACGGCCAGGTCATCGCGGGTCTCAATATCTCGTTTCATGTCAACTTGATCTAAATATAAACAGCCTTCTAAAATACCACTTCCACCCCATCAAGCCAGTGATGCCTCTTCTCGCTTGGTTCTTTTTGAATTTGCCCTAATTTCAGAGGTTTTAATAATACCCTAAAGTAATTCGCCGAAAATTTTTTTTAGGCTATAATTTTTTAACACAGTGACCAGATGGGATTTTTCATAAGGAACGGTTACGATCAGCGTCTTTTCCAAATGGTTAGCTTTACTTTTACCTAAAACCTGTCCGGATGAAGGGTCAATCCAGGTAATTCCCCAGTTGCCAGATGGTACATTAAGTTCTATTTGATTATTTTGCTTGCTGTCTAGAAGTTGAATAGCATAGGTATCCTCTTTATTGCTAAGTACGTTGGCTGACATTTCATCCGGTAAATTGGCAATGCTGCCGGGATCCGGTGACATTTTCCAAAATTCAAGTGTGGAAACAAATTTCCCCAGACGAAGCATGGCTTGATGCTGGTATTGTACTACCGTTTCGGGTGCATCTCCGGCAGGCCGATGGAAACGGGTGCTGGCGGTTCCGCTCATGAACCGGCTCCATATGACAATATCCCCTCCATTTTCATCTCTGGTATAATCCTTGGAGACCACCAATGGTTTAATATTGTTTCCCATTGCTTTACGATAATCCCGAATCCTTTTACCTCCCTCAATGTCTTGGGCTTTAGGGCTATTGAACTCATGTCCTGAGACACCTTGGGAAATATCTACAAAGTCATAAATTGGATCCTGGACCAGAGTCATCGGGTTAAAATCCTGGTGACATTCTCCACCCCCGTCTTTTCTGTTGGTCGAAGGCATATCTCCGATCAGGAATTTTTTTTCTTTGATGTATTCAGCCCAAAACCGTGACCAGGTCCGGTCAGCCCTGCTCTCATTATTAACGTTCAATAAAACATGGGGATAGTCCTTGACGATTTCCAACAAATGATCAACATAGAGCTTTTGAAACCCAAATACGGTCTGGTGCTTGCCTTTGCCGGGGATGGTTTGATAAAATGGAGCATCGCAGGCACTTGTAGTGGAAGAAAGAATTTCTTCATCGAAATTGACATTATTGTTCGGGTTAAATGGATGGCCATTCCAGCCAAAATTTTCCCCGGGATCATAAGCACCACCAGGGCCACGGGTTACAGACCAATCGTCCCAGATTTCCAGTACCACGATAATTTTTTTATGCAAACTTAAGTCCAATAGCAATCTGAGCCTTTCTTCCCAAATTGGAGAAAATTTATTTAGATCGTACCGGCCATCTTCCTTTTTCAACCATGGTTGCAAGACCTCTTTAACCGGTCCATCGTGCAAGTGGTTCATGGGATCATAGGGAATCCACCTGACCATCCCCATGATGTGGGGGCTATTGACAACTTTTATCAGTTGGCCCATTTTTTCCAGTTGAACTTCAATAGTGGAAGTGCCAGGCCGGCTTACGGGCGTCCAACTGTGGTATCCTGTGGACCCTATCAAAAAAACAGCGGTGTCTCCCCAGGCCAGGTAATGAGGGTTTTCTTTATAAATTTGAATTTTTTGTCGAAGGTCTTGCGCACAATGGATAGTAGGTATCAAGAGGAATACCAGGATCAGGTTTAACAAAAAGGGGATTTTCATGTGAATATAATTTGTTTTTTTACGGACACATGGAATTCGCATGAGCTTATTCATCCTCGGCTGGTGTTTTTGAATCATGCTACTTTCATTAATAAAGAATTTTTAGCTTATGTATTTCCTATTGGGTCCACAATTTAATCCATTCGACTTGTATCTTTTCCTTTACAACTGCAAATTGTAAATCCACTTCTCCACCAGCAATAAAAAGGAAGATTTTTCACCTTCTATGAATTTGACAAAAGACTAATTAGGTGAACGGTATTCAAGCCATTGATTTTCAACATCCGGTATGGCTCACCAAAGATCAAAATTTATCAATAACCATACATGCACTTTGCAAATAATCCGCAATTTATGCCATTGAGTGTCAGATTTCCGAAGATTTGCCATACCCGTTTGTTTCAGTAGAATAAACTTTTGATTGAGATTTTGACAGCGAGTAGTACCTGACCTATCTAAGAGACAATACCTGGTCTATCTGGGAAGTTTGCAAACCTTGATACCTCAGTCTTCGAAATTTTATATCCTGATTTAAGGCTACACAACGACTTTCCCCGAAAATTTGAGCTTAATAGTCAAATATCAGGCCCACTAAAACAGTAAAGACCCACATTTATATATATTGTAGCATGCTATTCAGAATATCCTTTTTTTCCATACTAATCCTTCTGATTATCAACTGTCAGTCGGAAATAGCGACGGTCAATAGTCCGGAAAAAGAAAAAGCGACCTTTCGACTGGCTGAAGATCTGGACATTCAGCTGGTGGCCAGTGAGCCGCTGGTACAGGAACCGGTATTTATGTCTTTTGATGAATTTGGAAGACTATGGGT
>JBGTCB010000627.1:0-2142 GCA_041748995.1 Saprospiraceae bacterium
GGATGGTGCCTACCCCGAATATACGGAGGGAGGAGCTAGGTATGCTGTTGATATTAGTCAATGTCAAAAAGGAAATTACGAACTCACTTTACTTATAGCCGGACAATTATTCAAAAAGAAGATTACCCTTGATTAATGAAAATGGATTAAAATGGATATGCTATGAGAAATATCTGGTTCGTTCCCATCCTGCTTTTTTTTCCTGTATCGTTCCTTCTGGCCAATGAAATCATCCCCTCTCCTAAGATAACCGAATCGCAAAAATTTCTTGTACTCTGGAAACCGGCTCTTACTTTATTTTCCATTGATGCCAGCCCACTGTTGCAGCTTCAGCCTGTCTCCGCAAAAGCCATTCAACTGGCCAGCAGTCTTCCGGTTAACTTTTCAACCCAGCAATCCCATGTTAAAATCCGATTACAAATCCAGGGTCAGAACCTGAATGTTGATGAAGAAATAGCCAAAATGGTAGCCGATTCGCTCCTGGGAAAAAAAGAAGGCTATTACTTATCATTAAAGCAGGACGAGATTCTTATCTATGGATTTGATCATGCCGGTTTACTTTATGGAGTACAAAGCCTTCGTCAATTGATGTCAGCCTTTTCCAGCGGCAATCCATTGCGTATTCAAACTATTGTCGACTACCCCTCCTTCTCCTTTAGAGGGGTGATGGATGACATCAGCCGGGGGCCTCTGTCCAGCCTTCAATTTTTAAGAATGCAGGTGGATCGTTTATCTCTATTAAAAATTAATGTTTTTTCCTTTTACATAGAACATATTCTAAAAACAGGTAAACACCATGCCTATGCACCTCCTGATGCTCTGACTATCACCGAACTACAAGAATTAGCTATTTATGCCGACAGTCTGAATATTCATTTGATGGGGAGTTTCCAGTCACTGGGACATTTTAAGAATATTTTATCCCATCCGGATTATCAGCACCTGGGCATCGGTGAGAGAATGCTTAAACCGGCTGAGCCCACTTCCCTTCAATTTCTCTATGACATTTATGATGAATTAATTCCCGTTAGCACTCATGAAATATTTAATATTAATTCTGATGAAGCTTACGACCTTGACCGCGGAGAAGAACTCAGTGAATTAGCGGAGGAAATCGGAAAAGGTGCCGTTTATCTGAACCATGTTTACCCTCTTTTACAACACGTACAGAAACAAGGCAAGACATCGGCACTCTGGGGTGACATGCTCTTGCAGTATCCCGAAGTGATCAGTCAACTTCCCAACAACACCGTTGTTTTCACTTGGAATTATGAGGCCCGGGAAAACTTTGATGAGTTTATTCAACCTTTTGTCAACCGCAAGATTCCATTTATTGTGACCCCGGGAATTGTCAATTCCTATCGTCTTTGGCCTGACCTGCAGGAAGCCAAAGTTAATATCGCTAATTTTACGTATGAAGGCTGGAAAGCAGGATCACAGGGTGTTCTGTACACGGTGTGGGATGACGGTGGACGTCATTTTTTTCATTGCGATTGGTATGGTGTGTCTATGGGAGCAGAACATGGCTGGAACCCTCAAGAAAAAGAAACGGAAAACTTCTCTCAGAAGTTTTATGAGATTTTTTATCAGGGATCTGGGGAAACGCACACTGATTTTCTCAATAACCTGCGGGGTTTTCAGCAAAATATCCGTCTGCGCAATCTGGACAATGCGCTAATCCAGATGCAGTACAAAATAACGGAGACTAACGGATTTATCGATACGACAGGATTCAGCATGATCCTGGATCAGGCAGAAAAAACGATACAAAATATTTTTAGAATAGCCCGGGAGACAACATCAGCCAAGACCTTATTTCCCAAGAGTGATTTTAATTTTTGGCTATTTAAAATCGAAGAGCTCAAAGAATCCGTGCTTAGTGCCCAAACGATCTGCAAAATCAGAGACTATAAAAAGAATTTGCAGCAATCGGATCTTTCAATTTCAAAAAGTATAGATTCCCTGGCCCAACTGCGGTTAAGCAACTGGAGGAAATTAGCGGATCAATTCAAGACACTCTGGTATCTGGAAAACAGGGATTATTCTTATAAAGATGCCAGTAGTATTTATGCAAATAATATTGCGCTATGGAAAGATATTTCAAATATCGCCAGTGCTAATAACCTTGCCGTTTTACCGGGG
>JBGTCB010000628.1:0-7025 GCA_041748995.1 Saprospiraceae bacterium
GACGACACAACCTTATAACCAACAGGTAATCGAGGCCATCGCATCAACCGGCAGTGCTGCTACCGTAGAGTACAACAAAGGAGCAATTATGGTTCTGCCTCCGGGAGCTACCATAGGTACCGGACTACTCATGGCTTTGAGAGAGTTGGGTTACTCGCCCCATAATGTCATGGCTTTTGGCGATGCAGAAAATGACCGAAGTTTGTTCGAACAGGCAGAGGTGGCAGTTGCTGTTCAAAATGCGGATCCTGGCATTAAAGAGCTTGCAGATATCTTGTTGGAAAAAGAAAATGGAGAAGGTGTACGTGAATTTCTCCTGGACTTAATCCAGGCTAAAGGGCTGCCAAAGCTTAAAGATCGGGATAAAAGAAAAATCGTGCCTGGAAGTCTTGAAGACGGAACACCTCTGTCTATTGATCCTCTCATGTTAACTTTAAAAAATGTTGGAATCTTTATTAGCAGTGGAAGTGGTAAATCATGGTTGGCAGGTCTGATCGCTGAAAAACTCCTTCGACTGGAGTATCAGATTTGCATCATTGATCCGGAGGGTGATTATCATGGTCTGAAGGCATTTCCAAATACATTGCTTTTAGGTGGAGCCAAATCCCCTCCGCCTCATGCAGCTGAAATATCGACACTTCTGGAATATTCAGGTATGAGTCTGGTGCTAGATCTTTCCCTGTATACCCATGATGAAAAGATCGAATATGTAAACCAATTGATGGGTACTTTATTAAATTTGCGGGAGAGGAGAGGTAAACCACATTGGTTTTTAGTGGATGAAGCACATTATTTTTGTAATGACGACGAGCAGCCATTGACAAAAATGTTGTCTGAGCGCATGATCGATGGAGGGTTTACGTTGCTGAGCTCCCGGCCGGGAGAAATTGACGAGAGTAGTCTGAAAAATTTGGATCAGTTGATGATAACTCACCTTGATGATGATATGCAGGCTCGCAATATACTTTCTATGGTATGCGAAAGAGATTTTAAACCGGTGGTTGTTGAAGAACTGCAATCTTTGACCGATCGGCAGGTATATTTTTTTATAAAGGAAGGGATTGATCAATGCCAATTGAGACAAGGTACGGTGGAAATTGAACATACTCGCAGACAGGTTCCACATATTCGTCATCTGCATAAATATCTGCGGGCGCCCTTACCATCCAAAAAACATTCTTATTTTGATGCTCAAAATACGGGTGTCGAAAATCCCAGTGCATCCAGCATGTATGATTTTTTAAGGATCTTGCCAAAAGTACCCACAAAGTCACTTGCATATCATCTAAATCGCGGAGATTTTGAAACCTGGATATTTTCCACGTTGCATGATGAAGAACTTGCCAGACGGCTTCGAAAAATAGCAAACCGTATGTTAAGTGAAGAACAATTGTCTCAGGCGATAATTGACGCTGTTTCATCGAGATATGAAGAACTTGAATTACTAATTTAACCGGTAGATCTTCTACCGGGAGGCTGTTGAAATACTCACAAATAATTAGTTTGAAGAAATACCGGAATTTTTTACTAAATTTTGACCGGGAATTATTTTAATAGCAATTATGAAGAAAATACTTGTCCCCACCGATTTTTCTGTAAATGCTAATAATGCATTTTTTTATGCTGTGGCCCTGGCATCAGAAATTAATGCTTCTATTACATTACTACATGTCGTTGAAATGGAAATGGCAGTGTTGGATCTGCCCATTCCGTCAGGATCGGCTTATAAGGCTACAAAAGAAGCGGCCGAACTGGCCATGAAAGCTCAGCTGGAGTTAGCTCAGGGCGCATTGGGCGACCATGGTCATATCATCGAAAATACGAAGACGATGATCCTGGTTGGCAATCCGGTATTAAAGATCAAGTCACAGGCGGATGAATTGGCTGTCGATTTAATCATTATGGGAGCCCGGGGCAGGCACAAAAGCAATCTTGAAAAAATTCTTGGCACCCGGTCCACGGCCATTGCGGGTACAACAAAGCAACCAGTTCTGATTATCCCGGAAGATGCTGTTTTTAAACCGATCGTTCAGCTGGCATATGCTTCTGAATTATTAAATTCCGATCCATACGAACTTTGGAGAGCGCTTGATTTGATAAAGCCATTTTCACCGGTTGTCCGTTATTTACATATAAGTCAGGATAGTAGTGAAATTGAACTTGCTAATGAAAATAAAATCCGGCAATATGTTGAGGCACATAATCCGGCTCTTCAATTGATTTTTTATCATGTTTACGCAAAAGATATTGATGAGGAGCTAGAAGAATTCAGCCATACGCTAGAAGTGGATATCATCGTGATTTTCCATAAATCCAGAAATATATTCCAACGCATGTTTACCCCTAGTCATACGAAACAATTACTTTCTATGACGGATATCCCCGTCTTAGTGTTAAGTGAATAATTGCAGTTATCATGTAGAAAAATCCATTGCCGGATTGGAATGATTGAAGGAAAACAGAGAATTCAGGAATAGCAGAGTAAATTTCAGAGAAAAAGAGGAAGGTAAAGTGACGTAAAAGACTCAATTAGTTATTCCGGGCAAGCAATGGAGGTCGTATTTAGGTTGCCATATACATCCGTATTAATCCGGTAACAATTTCCATTGGTACTTTTCAAAACCAGTCCGCGGGCTCCATTTCCGATGTAAATATCGCCGGTAGTATTTGTCAGGGTATTCTGATCACTGCCACCACTGTTTTCACAGGCATCACCTATGCCATTTTGATTTTTATCTGTTTGATCTGAATTGGCCACTTCAGGACAATTATCGAGATGGTCCGGAACGCCATCCCGATCCATATCGTTACAAGACACATTGATACCGAAACCAAAAGCATGGACGATTCCAGAGCACTGATACTCCATTGATGGGATACTAACTTCATAAATGAATGATCCTGGAGCGTCAATAACCGGCCCATTTCCCGGAATAGCGTCAAGGACAGTCACATTGATCTCATTCGTCGGGATGCATCCGATAGAACCGGTTAAGACCTGTTGATGCGATATCGTGCTCTGGCAATCATTATTGAGGGCCACAGTCACCTCCGGCAGGCAAGCAGGCTGGAAAGCCGGATCGGGTGCAGCAGCAACCCTTACCAGGGCATCAAGGACCACCTGCAGCCCGGTCGTGTCGGTATATGTGACTACTAGCAGACTCCCATTGTTCATTTGGGTGAGAGAGAGACTAAATTCATAATAGACCGAGATCTTCCCCGATGCGTTGATATAATCAGGTAGAATCTCTTCTCCACTTAAAAAGAACACCGCGTTACCAAACTGTACGGGGACACAATGGTCGACTATCTGAATGGATATCACGACATCAATCTGATCTTTACATTCGGGCAATTGAAAGTAGAGATTCCCGGGCGCTATGATAACCGGATCACATTGAGCAGATATGACGATGGAATTGATGAAGAAAAGTATTGGGAAAAGCAGAAAAAAATGTTTCATGAGATTAGAAAGTGGATCATTTGTATGCAAGCTACTTCGCTAACAAATTACAAAAATCATCGAAAACCATGAAAGACAAAACTCATGGTTTTCCGGGATGAGTATTCAATGTAGATTAACTGAGAACATGGATTCAAATGAGGTGGCTGGATAATTCCTACTTTTTTCGGCATTGCTAACTATAATCGGGAATGTTTTTACTAAAAACATATCGGGATTGAGATTTTGGAAAAAGGTAGCCCTGGTCTAACGTGGACTTTAAACCCTGGTAGCAGGCGTGGAGTAGAGGCGACTCCGTTGGTAGTCGATGCAATTATGTTCCTTACTGGTCCCTGGAGTATTGCCTATGCTGTCCATGTGAGAAGAGGAATTGTGATCTGGCAGTTCAACCTAATGGTTCCCTTCAAGTTCATTTTATTCAATAGTTCCGGGAGTTTCTAGATGATATCGTGATTTCATGGTGATCAAGAAAGCTGCAAGGTCCCGAAGGGTTCAAATGCCTTTATAGATCACATCATGAACAATTTAATTCGATCCCATAGTGGGAGCGTATGTTTTTGGTAAAACCTACGTCTATAGAGATTTCATCCCTTCGAGATGATCCTAAACTCAATTGAATAATAATTTTTATTTTTTATTACATTTTTATGATACCGTTGTTTTTAGTCCAGAAGCATGAGATCCGGATCAGAAAAAATAGTGATCATCATCCAAAGAGTTCCCACACCATCGGTTTACTGACCCCATTTGAATGGTTATTTACATTTATTGTATTTATTGCTGTATTAAAAAGATATTATAACAATGACATATTTCCCATAATTTAAAACGAATGCTAATATAATTGTCCAGGTTATTATTCAAACTATATGTGTAAATAAAGTTAAAATTATATTACTACGGGAATTAAGCTTTAAAAGCTAGTTGTTTTCCGCATAATAGAGAAAGATTTTCTATCTTATATAAAAAAAGATTATGAAAAATTTATTGACGCTCTTATTATCTGTCGGTTTTTTCGGTCTCTGGGCCCAAACCGGTGAATTCCAAAGTACATCAGAGACTGCGGTGCGGGCACATAGTGGAGTGGGATATGGAATTCACGCCACCAGTCTCACCAATTACGGAGTATATGGCAAGAGTGCATCCAATTTTGGGGTCTATGGTGAAAGTATTTCAGGTTATGGTGTGAGGGGTGAAAGCGATAATACTTATGGCATATATGGATACAGCCTGACCAGTTATGGGATATATGGTGCCAGCGGAGCCGAAAATGGCACCGGAATTTATGGGACCAACAATACGGGTACCGGAGTGCAGGGTTACGGGGGTACTCAGGGTGTGTATGGCAGCAGTTTTTCCGGCTATGGGGTCTATGCCAGGAGTACCTATAGCAATGCAGTTTACGCAAGAAGCACTAATTCCGGAGCTATTTACGGTTTCGCAGAAAGTGATGCTGCCGGTGTAATCGGTTATAGTGCAGAAGGTAATGGAGTCGTAGGTTCTACCGGAGGAGCAGGTTTTGACTTTTATGCCCAAAGTACAGACCCAGCCAAGAATTATGGCAGTCCTTCTTCGCGCCGTTGGAAGACCAATATCCGTAATATTCCGGATCCATTGGATAAGATCAGTCGTTTGCGGGGAGTATATTTTAACTGGGACAATGCGCATGGTGGTAACCATTCCATCGGTTTCATTGCTGAAGAAATAGGGAAAGTCCTGCCCGAAATAGTGGTTTACGAGGAGAACCAGATCGATGCCGTAGGGATGGATTATAGTAAGATGACACCTCTCCTGGTGGAGTCTATCAACGCAATGCGCCGGGAGTATCAGGAACTACTGGCAGCTCAACAGGCTGAAATCGATGCCCTCAAAGAAGAAATGCTAGGATTGAAGATGCTGGTGGATGAATCTCGATCTGCATTAAAGTAATCTTATTTCTGGTTCTGATAAATTCAAAATCGGTTCCAGGGAGCACGGTTGAGTGGAAATTGCAACTCAGTAGTTGCAATTAAAAAGGGGGTGGACCAAATATCTAATTTACTTACTGACCAGGCAAAAATAATATTGATTGGTTTCGCTGATCAGTTTAGCTTCTTTCACTTAGGTATGCCTGTGTACTGTTCTCCAACCTGACTTCCTGGCTGTGGAGCACCACAGCATTGGAATGATAATTTTTATTTAGCTTCAGATAACGGGATATTTTATTTATTTAACAGGTGATTTGAGCTGATTTAGTCCTTCCGACGAACTTTAACAGCCTTTCTTTTCAGAAGAAAAACAAAAATTACTATTAATGAATCTTCCATTAAAAACCAATTGCAAATATTCCATGCTGGTTCCTACCAGTATGGGAGTCCGGCTTACTCCGGAACACAGGCAGCCCGTATATAGCAGTGATGTTTTCAGAATGCACGCCACCAGTGCTGAGACCAATGTTGCCAGTGTATCATCGTTCTTAGGACTACCGGTCAAGGTACTGACCACTTTTGTAAAAGATAGTCCCATTGCAGATTACATTAAGAGCGACCTGAAAGCACGTCATATTGATTATGAGGGCCCCGAAATTGATCAGGGAGGTCCCTGGGGTTACCGGCATCAGATTAACATAGCCGATAGCGGGTTTGGCAGGCGAGGACCCCGGGTCCACAATGACAGGGCAGGGGAGGTTGGCAGGACCTTGAATGTAAAGGACTTTGAACTGGAGCGTATCTTCGGAGAAGAAGGGGTTCAGATAGTTCTTTTATCCGGTTTAATTGGAGCCCTTTCTCCGGAAACGAGTCAATTCTGCCTGGAAATTGCCCGGACGGCAAAAAACTATGGATCACTCATCTCCTTTGATTTAAACTTCCGGGCTTCGTTTTGGAAAGGCCGGCAGCAGGAATTAAGATCCGCATTTACCGAGATAGCATCCATCTCGGATATCCTGGTGGGAAATGAAGAGGATTTTCAACTTTGCCTGGGAATCCGGGGACCGGAAGCAGGAGGGGAGGGACTGGAGGTGAAAATTGAAGGTTTCAAGGAAATGATAGGTAGAGTGAAGCAGACATTCTCCAGTGCTTCCGTTTTCGCCACGACCTTGCGGGAGGTCGAGAGTGCAAACGAACATTTATGGGGTGCCATCATGCTGGAAGGAAGTTCCTGGTATGTTGCTGAACCTCAAAAAATTGAGATACTTGACCGGATAGGAGGAGGTGACGCTTTTGTCGGTGGTGTGTTATATGGAATCCTGAAAGGCTGGAAACCGGAAAAATGGCTGCAATTTGGCTGGGCAACTGGTGTTCTGGCAACTAGCCTATATACGGACTATGCACGACCCACCGATGAAGAAATGGTATGGAGTATTTGGGAAGGAAATGCCAGGGTAAAAAGATAAAATCGGCTCGTGAATCAATAACGTCTAATGCAGGGTTACTTTTATCCAATCCGTGGTTGGATGGTGAACTAATAAAAGTGGTTTTAAGAGGAGTTTAAACCAATAATGAACACAAACGTACAATGAGTAAGGCAACATCAGATATCGGGATTATTGGCCTGGCCGTCATGGGAGAAAACCTTGCGTTAA
>JBGTCB010000629.1:0-4974 GCA_041748995.1 Saprospiraceae bacterium
ATCGTGAAAGAAGCCCGTGAAGGAGCAAAAAGTGAGGCAAGTAAAATCCTTCAGCAAGCAAAACTCGAAATTGAAAATCAGAAAAAGCAGGCCATCTTCGAAGTAAAAAATCAAGCCGGCATACTAGCCATTGAGATCACAGAAAGGTTGCTAAAAGTGGAGTTAAAGGACAAAGAGAGCCAGAAAAAACTGGTTGCGAACCTGGTGAATGATCTGAACTTATCATAAAACAAAATCAATGTCCGTTCAACGAATTGCCACCAGATATGCCAAGTCGATTTTGGATCTTGCCATAGAGCAAAATCGGGTCGATCAGGTGTTGCAAGATATGCAATATATGGATGCTGCCCTTCACTCCCGTGATCTCTATCTGATGATCAAAAGCCCTATAATTTCTGCAGAGAAGAAATTATCACTTTTTAAAAGATTGTTTTCCGGAAAGATTAGTGAAACAACCGAGTCATTTTTTGAGATTATGATTCGAAAAAACCGGGAAAGCCACTTACCGGAAATAGTGGATACTTTTCTGGAGCAATACAAGGCATTCCGTCAAATCTCTACAGTCAAAGTTAAAACTGCTGTTCCACTGGATGAAGATGCATTAAAAATCATCCGTCAAAAATTGTCAACCTCGGCATATGTCAAGAAAAATCTGGAGATCGAAGTTCATATTGATCCATCACTGATCGGAGGTTTTATCCTGGAGTTTGAAGGCAGGCAGTACGATGCCAGTATCGCCAGCAAACTCCGAGAATTGAGAAAGCAGTTCAGTCATTAATTAAAATCAAATAAAAAATATAACATGGTTGATGTAAGACCCGATGAAATATCAGCAATTCTGAAACAGGAATTGTCAGGCTTTAAAACAGAAACCGAATTAGAAGAAGTAGGTACCGTCTTGCAGGTCGGAGACGGAATAGCCCGTGTCTATGGTCTGAGCCAGGTGCAGGCAGGTGAGTTAGTACTGTTTGAGAATGGTACGCAAGCCATTGCTTTAAATCTGGAAGAAGACAATGTAGGAGTCGTGATGATGGGGTCAGGTGAAGGAATAAAAGAAGGATCTTCGGTAAAGCGCACAGGAATGATCGCTTCTATCGACGTAGGAGAGGGTTACATTGGAAGAGTGGTCAATCCATTAGGAATACCGATTGATGGTAAGGGGCCGATAACCGGAAAGAAATACCCGATGCCACTTGAAAGAAAAGCTCCGGGAGTAATTTTCCGCCAACCCGTGAATGAACCATTGCAGACTGGTATAAAAGCAATCGATTCGATGATTCCTATCGGACGAGGTCAACGGGAATTAATCATTGGCGACCGGCAGACTGGAAAAACAGCCATCGCAGTCGATACCATCATCAACCAAAAGGAATTTTATGACCGGGGTGAACCAGTGTATTGTATATATGTTGCATCCGGTCAAAAGTCATCAACCGTTGCTCAAGTCGCCAAAATCTTACAAGATCGGGGTGCGATGGACTATACTGTGATCGTATCAGCATCTGCCGCAGATCCGGCACCTTTACAGTTTTATGCACCTTTTGCCGGGGCTGCCATCGGTGAATTTTTCAGAGACACGGGTCGGGCAGCCTTGATCATATATGATGATTTGTCAAAACAGGCGGTTGCTTATCGTGAAGTATCTCTTTTATTAAGAAGACCTCCGGGACGGGAAGCCTATCCGGGTGATGTATTTTATTTGCATTCACGACTTCTCGAAAGAGCAGCTAAAATCATTAACAATGATGCGATTGCACGCACAATGAATGATCTGCCTGCTTCCCTGAAAGAAGCGACTGATGAACAGGGTGAAAGCCTGGTAAAAGGTGGGGGGTCACTGACAGCTCTCCCCATCATTGAGACACAAGCTGGTGATGTATCGGCTTATATTCCTACCAATGTGATTTCTATTACGGACGGACAAATATTTCTTGAGTCAAATCTTTTCAACTCCGGTATCCGGCCTGCTATCAACGTAGGAATTTCCGTGTCCAGAGTTGGAGGTTCAGCACAGATTAAGTCCATGAAAAAAGTTGCCGGTACGCTGAAGCTAGACCAGGCGCAATACCGTGAATTAGAAGCTTTCTCAAAATTTGGAAGCGACCTCGATGCCGCCACGAAAGCAGTGCTTGACAAAGGATCGAGAAACGTAGAAATCCTGAAACAACCTCAGTATAGTCCCGTTCCGGTAGAGAAACAGGTGGCGATCATCTACCTCGGTACTAATGGTTTGCTGCGCAATGTACCCATCGAGAAAGTTAAAGAATTTGAAGAACAATTTCTTTCGACCCTGGCGCAACGAAATCCAGACCTTTTGAAAGAATTTCGAGAAGGGAAAATTACCGATGAATCTACGAATTTTCTGAGGTCACTTGCTGCCGAAATCAGCAAGCAGTATAGTAATTAATAGAACGTCAGTTAAGACACGAAAGAGCATATGGGTGCTAATTTAAAAGAAGTAAGGGAGCGAATTAAGTCAGTAATCTCTACCCAGCAGATCACCAAAGCAATGAAAATGGTATCAGCTGCCAAATTACGGAGAGCACAGGATGCAATCATCAGAATGCGTCCATATTCCAATAAACTCGAGGAGATGCTAAACCATATCCTTTCAAATACCGAAGGAGATGAAAGTTCAACCTTTGGGATAACCAGAGAAGTTAATAAGGTTTTGATCGTAGTGGTCACTAGTAACCGGGGTTTGGCAGGTGCTTTTAATACCAATATTATCAAAGCAGCTGTAGCGCTGATGGAGGAAAAATATGCAGCCCAACGCGAAAAGGGTCAAATTCATATACTACCCATCGGTAAAAAGGGCTTAGACTATTTTCGTAAGCGCCTGAAAGACGAACAAATCATCAGAGACCATGTGAGTCTATTCACGGATCTCAGTTTCGAAAATGTTATGGTAGTGCCAGATCTACTGATGCAACTATTCAGCACCGGACAATATGATGCAATTGAAGTCTGTTATAGCCGATTTAAGAATGCCGCGGTGCAATATGCGGAAAATGAGCAATATTTGCCCGTAGTTAAAAAGGAGGTAAGGGAAGATAAAAAGAAGAAACGGGCTGACTACATTTTCGAACCTGTTCAGGAAGAACTTTTGAAAGAATTGATACCCAGTATTTTACAGACGCAGTTCTATCGATACTTATTGGATACCCATGCATCTGAACATGGTGCCCGCATGACTGCGATGGATAAAGCAACGGAAAACGCCGATGACATCCTTAGAGAACTCCGTATCAGCTATAATAAAGCGCGACAGGAAGCCATCACCTCTGAGATCTCTGAGATTGTGGGTGGTGCTGCTGCATTGGGTGGATAAGAATAAGCTCACCTACTAGTAGGGTGAACTTCTTCCCAGTGCTGCATTTTCGAAATATCTGATATAGTTGAGGCTTTCGAAGATAATGAAATGGCGGAAAAGCAGCCATCATGGTGTTAGATATTTGGAAATACAGCGGCTAGCGTAAAAGTTTAACCTCACTGACCGGTACATGGATATTGCGAACCGCTGTTGTACGATCCTTAATATCAATGGATCCATTTTCCAGTCTCAATACACCTCTCGGACAAACGGCCGCACATATACCACATCCGACGCAGGAAGCTCTGACGATGTTCTGACCCCTTTGAGCATAATATCGCACATCAATGCCCATCTCACAATAAGTAGAGCAATTGCCACAGGATATGCATTGTCCCCCATTGGTGGTGATTCGAAACCGGCTGAGAAACCGTTGTTGGATTCCCAGAATAGCTGCCATCGGACATCCAAAACGGCACCAGACACGGTTACCCATCAAAGGGTAGAATCCAACTCCAATAACTCCGGAAAAAGCTGCACCGATAAGAAATCCATACCATTCCCTGACACTATAGCTGTTTAAAAAAAGAATCTGGCTCTGACCGGACAGATAAGTATAGATAACCAGGATCGTCATGATCACGACAAAAACAAGGACACTATGTACGAGCCATCTTTCGATTTTCCAGGCTTTAAGTGATTTATCGGAGAGATGCCGGTAAGGATCTCCGGCCGTTTCTGCCAAACCTCCGCACCCACAGACCCAGCTGCAATACCACCGCTTCCCATAAAAATACGTCAGCATTGGCGAGATGACCAGAATCATCGCAATACCCCACACCAACATAAAAATACCGAGGTCACCTCCCTGAATCAGTCTATCGAGATTCCAGTCGAAGAAGAAGTAATAGTTCAGCGGCCACATGTTCTTCAAGTCCATCGAAGGTTCGTTAAACCGCTCCAGCAGCTCCGGTATTGCAAAAGCAAAGCATAACTGGAAAAACATTACCGAAATCGTGCGTAGTATCTGATAGCGACTGTGCCGGTATTTCAGGATGAATTTAACTCCAAAAACCAAAATTGCCATGGTATAAAATACCCCGTAGACAAACCATTGGCTCCCCGGTTTACCCTTGATGGCCTGACTAAGAGGATCAAAAAAGGCAATCAGACCGGTATTCGATTCTCCTTCAGGACTTAAACCAAGCAGACCGGGAAACCAATACAGGCATATATAAAAGAAGGTAAGGATCAGCCCCAAAATCCAGGCTAATCCACCCCGGCTGGTAAGGCTGCTAAACCAAACACCATTGTTTTTAATGCCCGCTGGATTTGGGATATATTGGCGAAGGGCAAACCATATGGTACCCACCGCAATTAAAGTAAGACTCCACCAAATTAGGTTACCTTGATCCAACTGATTGAAACATGCCAGGATAAGCATGAAAATACCTGCCACTCCCATTGCTACAGCTATCTTTTGATAATTGTCTACAAAAGGTGGGTGAGGATTCGCAATGGACATACTGGGATAAACCTTCTCGTTCATGGCTATTTATTTAAGAAAATGGAAACAAGGTCGAATCGACGTTTCCGTTTGTCAGGAATATCCGTTCCGCTTTTCCTGTTGTATTGCTGTATGACATTTCTGTGATATTTTG
>JBGTCB010000630.1:0-4579 GCA_041748995.1 Saprospiraceae bacterium
CCGGTACCAACGGCGACCTGATAAGGGTTACTGACTCTTAATTTTATAGTAACGTCACTGGGTATCAGACCCTCAGCATAACTTGTAAGATCTCCATTTGTTAATGGCATGCCTGCCCAGGTTATTTGGGCAAGTGCATTATACTTTCGGGTAAACAAGACACCTGGATCAAGCCGGGTGCGAATATCAGCACACTCATCATAAGGAGTGTGGGTGACGTAAATAAAATGATGCCCCTGTAAATGCAACACTCCTAACCCGGGAATTGGAGCATTAAAAGTTATACTATCACCTGGATTCCACATCATGTCGGCACCAATGGCAGTCCGACCGGGAAGTACCGCATCAAGAAAATCCTGATTATAAATTGAATTCTCACCAAAGAAAACATTGAGTCTTTCACCTTTTTCTACATCAATAGCATACCCGGGAAACCATCCCATACCGATGCCGTCTCCGTCCGGATCTGGAAGACCGTCACCATCATTGTCATCCTTTCCTACCGAAGGACTGTCCCGCAGATCAAAATTCCTACTCCTTCCTACCGGGCTGAGACCTGAACCACCAAGGCTGCCCGGGTTAAAGTAGTAGGGTGAAGCGGTTTCTACCACGACACATCGACTCCACTTGCTCTTATCCGAAGTAAGTACGATGTCGACGTTATTAAGATCATCCATCCCCATTCGTGTGCGCACAATCTGCATGCCGGCCGTATTATCGATCCAGGATGGAGAGATGTAGAAATCGTTCGGATTGTATGCAAACCGGGTTAGATAGAACGGTATGAGTCCATTATAGTCTGTCGTAAAAAACTGTCTGGGATCATCTCTGAAATTAGGCTCATCAACTTTTGTCAGGGCATAATCAAAGATACCATCCTGATCAGTGATAAATCCAAGCCAGGGATTATTCAGATCCGAAAATTCGATCTCTGAACCTATTGCCCCAGTCCTGGGAGCGCTGAAATCTCCAGCTTCTTCTGTTTGCCCCAATGAAATTGAAAATCCGTATCTACCCAACACTTGTTCATTAAGTTTTTCGATCGTATTTTCTGAAAAAATCGGAGATCCCGGATTGGACAAATTCTCTAATACCCAGGTAGCATCAATATCAAGAACATCGTCCGAGAGGTCGCTGTCTTTAAAAGACAGTAAAAATTCACCCTCCACCAGATCCAGTGGATTAAATATCTTGACATCTATGGGTCCTTGTCCATTTTCATAGGTAATTGACCCGTCAAAAGTTCCATCGATTATTGCATCTCTGGATTCATCTGTAATCTCCAGAAAATTGTTACCCGCTCCCAGACCATCCAAACGAGTGATAGAAGGTCCATCTCCATAAAGCGCATTTAGATTTTTATCGGTTATTGGCCTAGGTGTCACTACATAAGTTTTAATATTTCTTCTGCCTTCCAGATAAGGCGAACGCTGACCCGTGTTATTTTGTGTATCAAAAGGATCAAAATTATTATAGGCATAAGCTACCGTGACATAGTAGTATTTTTTATGATTGATCAAAGATCGGTCGGTCCGGGCAAACTGATCTTCCGCAATTCTAAATGTATGCCGTATATCTGAATCCGAGCCAAGTACTTTGACCTGGGGTTCATATAGAAGTTTTCCTGGTTCGGTAGGATGTGGCATAGCTACCCAATTCACAATCTGGCCCACCCCGTTTCGAATATCCGTCTGAAAAATTAACCGGGATTTATCAGGGTTGTTAATTTCTGCAGTTGTTACCTCTGGACCATTGAGTTGAAAAACTTTGTATCCTTCAAACTGGTAGAGTTTCTGATCATTGGGCAGGTCCGATGGAGCTCTAAGATCCAGTTCTTCATATTTTTCCTCGTAATTATTGGATTCTTTGTCATTCGTAATGATGCAAATCAATTCTTTATCGAGTTCGATGAAATCCAGATCAGGTGCATCCGGTCCGTCAGTAATATCAAAGCAATTGTCAAACAGAGCCTGTGCTGTCTCATCTGCAAATAATAAAGGTGCTATACTTGGACATGGATAGTCGGTGATGTCGGGAACCCACACCACACCAACAATTAATTCATTAGTTCTACCGGGCAGCAATCTAAAGGGTCCAGATGCCTGAATAGTTCTTCGATCACCGAATGGCAGCCTCGCGGTACACATGGACCAGCCACTTGCATCATTAGGAGGTTCTGTAAAAGCATAGTCAATTGGAGCCCCACCGACATTAAATGCACTGCCACCATAACTAAAAGGGGTTCCATCTTTCCAGGATCCAGACATATAGTTATAATACTCCTGTGCAATTTCAGGGTCGGTCTGGGCATTAGGCCACTGACCTACTCCGGCATTATTGAAATAGGTAAAAGAAGACATGCCTATTTCTTCTCCAAATTCGTCCAGGGGACCACGGAAATAATCAACTCCTAGCATGGGTACATCTTCACAGTAAGTGGGTGTCCCTTCACAATCACAGCCGGTAATGCCATCTACCCGATCTTCATTGTAGACATAGGCGAGGCTCCGCATAGTGTCACAGCCAATATAGTCATCCTGGCTACATCCCAGATCAGGATCTACCCACATCGCAAAAAATGTACTATCAATGCTCTGTGTCGCCCGATTGATCAATTTATATCGCTGGAAAGTCATGTCATTTATCTCATCGTTCGTCGCATAAGCAAAAGCCTGAACCTGTACTTCCATCTGGATAGGTGCTCCCTGTGTTTGAGAGTGGATACCCCCGGCATCATTATAAATCCAGAAAATCATCTCGTCCGGGTATTGAGGGATAGGGCAGCCACGGATTTCGATAATTGGATAGTCCCCTTTTAAGGGGTCATAAACCAGATCAAGATCGTTATCAAAAAACCCAGCCAGACCCTGAGATGTAGAGGGCAAGTCAAAGCCATGGATGTCCCGGAAGTAGGGATTTCCAGTTGCTGGCCAGCCAAGTACATCGATCGGAATGTCTTTCTTATCCAGTGCTGTACCATTTGTCAACGCCAGATTATAATCACGGAGAAATCGGCGGATATTGTCACCGGACACTTTAAAATGCTTATCCCACCGCGCACATGTATCTCGTTGAATAGTGCCGGTTACCGGATCAAGTGGACCAGGCCAGAAATCATTGGCGTTTGCAGTGCGAAAAGTCTGGGCTGCTAATTTAAGGTTACCGACCGGATCAAAACCACCCAACCACACAGCCCCCGCGAAGATCGATGATACTTCATCCAGACCTGAAGCCGGATCTACTTTGGGTACAACATATTTACCTTCAGTCAAATCCCACCATACATCTCCACCTCCCAACAGCCGGGCACGTACATTATTAATAGACATATCTATAGCTGACCTGGAAGCTGCACAGTCCGCGCGATAACCAAATTTAACTGTGGCGGGATCAACCTTTTTTTTCTTAGGATCCTGGTGGTTAGGCGGATATTTGGCATATACCACTTGAATTCCCTGACCCATTAAAATGAGCAAAAGACATCCAACCTTTATAATCGATCTAATATTCATGCGATTAAAAATCAAATCTTAAACCCAAAAACATGCGTCTGGGTAAATAAAAATTGCTTGGCCTGGAAACAAGCCAACTGTAAGCATCCTGGTAAGCAAGTTCATCCCTCCCTTCCTGTACTACAACTTCTCCGGTACTACGTACATTCTCCAGGGTTGATAGCCCGTCAGATGAAAGGAGAAAGCCACTATCAAAAGGTGATCCACTTACGGTATATACATTTCTGATATTCTGGGAATTGAGCAGATTGAGCACCCGGAAAGATAAATTAGCACGTAATGGCTTTTGAGGTCTTCCCGTTGGAATCAAAAAGCTCTTGTCAACCCGCATGTCAATGGAGAATGTCCAGGGTTGTCTCGCTCCGTTAATTGACCCGAAGAATCCACTTCCACTAAAAGGTAATGCGCGTATTTCTCTGGTATAGGGTCTGCCGGAAACAATAAATGACTGAAGATTAAATCCGAAATCCGAAAGAATGTTCTTGTTAAACAAGACCGGACCGTTATAAGTCCGTCCGGAACCATACCGATAATCAAAAGTAAACTTAAAAGCATGGCGTTCATCTCTATCTAAAGGAAACAACGTACGGAGATTCCCTCTGGTTGTCAGTCCTCTTTGTGAATTGACATTGGAGCCTGTGCCATCCGCGAATTGTAAAGTATAGTTAGCCTGAATAGTTGTATTAATCGATCGCCGCAGATCGTATTGCAATGAAAAACCCTTAACTGTCCCAAAATCGGAATTACCAATTGTAACATACGTATTAATGGGTGCTGAGATATACAAATAGGTTTGCTGTTGCAGCATATCCCGAAGCTCTTTGTAGTAGGCATTAATTTTGAGGGCCGAACTATTTGACAATTTCTGTTGGAAACCTACTTCGTAATCGATCGTTCTTTCCGGTTTAAGATTGGAATTGTTGAGTGGATTATTTGCATTATATGTATCATCCTCGAAATAATACCACGTTAAAGGTGTGGCAATAGCATTGGATGGTGGACGCTGAACCAGGACATCATAATGTGCAAAAAAGTTAGCAATGTCGGAAATCGGAAAGGAAACAGCT
>JBGTCB010000631.1:0-1864 GCA_041748995.1 Saprospiraceae bacterium
CTTTGCCTCCATAGCTATACCTGCCTCCCTTGCCAGGATTAGTATTTTTCTCTTTACATCAACACCATTGAGATCGATCCTGGGATCAGGTTCGGTATAGCCAAGTTTACGAGCATTTTCTATTGCCTCACTGAAAGATAAATTTTCACTCAGATGATTAAAAATGTAAGATAAAGAACCTGATAGAACCCCTTCAATCTTAATGACTCTGTCGCCACTGTCAATGAGATTTCTGAGCGTGGATATGACAGGAAGTCCGGCACCGACATTGGTTTCATATCCGAAATAGACATTTTTTGCTTCCGCAAGCTTCAGTAAGCTTAAATATTGCTCAAAATTGCTGGATGTTGCAACTTTATTCGGTGTTGATATGCTGATGGAAGCGTCAAGAATCCGCTTATAGTGCTCAGGGATTAATAAATCAGCGGTATTATCTACAAAAACGGAGTTTGAAAGATTCATGTTCACCACTCGATCAATGAATGCATCCATGTTGGACTTGTCTTTTGACTTGTCTAGTAGATCCTTCCAGCCATCTAAAGAAATGCCATCCTCCATAAAAAGCATTTTCTTAGTATTGGCTAGTGCAACGACCTTGATTTCCAGGGATCTTTTTTCCCTGAGGAACCGACCCTGTTGCTTCAATTGCTCCAATAATGTACCACCAATAAGACCCACGCCAACCATAAAAAGGTGAATCACCTTCGTATCAGAGAGGAAGAATGCTTCGTGTAATACATTCAGAGCCTTGGCTTCGTTTTCGCTGTTGATTACTACAGAAATATTTAATTCGGAGGAGCCCTGGGCTATTGCAATCGCATTTATTCCGTTGTTGCCTAAAGCCGTTAGCATTTTGCCCGCAACACCGGGCACATACCGCATATTCTCTCCTATAATTGCAATGACTGAAAGAGATGATTCGACTTTAATAGGTTCAACGGCTTTCCGGTCAATCTCAAATTCAAATTCTTTCTCAACACAACGTTTTGCTTTCGATATTAATGACGGCTGTATTGCGAAACTAATCGAATGTTCTGACGACCCCTGAGTGATTAAGATTACATTTATTTGGGCCGCTGCGAGACTCTCAAACAACCGGGCTGCAATACCGGGAACACCAAAGAGTCCACTACCTTGTAAGGTTAGTAGCGCGATCTCTGAAATTGAGGATATACCTTTAACGGCTTTGTCATAAGGAACCTGCGTTGAACTTATAAGGGTTCCTGGATTACTCGGCTTAAAGGAGTTTTTAATGTATATGGGAATCCCTTTCTGAAGGGCAGGTTGGATTGTTGGTGGATAAATGACCTTAGCTCCAAAATGCGACATTTCAACTGCTTCAGCATAGGTCATTTTTTCAATTGTAAAGGCCTTCTCAACTTTTCGGGGGTCTGATGTCAGAACTCCATTTACATCGGTCCAAATCTCGATTGAATCTACATTTAAGGCGGCTCCGAGGAGCGACACGGTATAATCAGATCCACCACGTCCCAATGTTGTCGTTAACCCACCCTTGGCAGAACTTATAAACCCCGTGACGATTTGCACGTTTTTATTCTTTTTGAAGTGCCCCACAATGTTGCTATCAGTTAATTTTAGATCAACTTGAGCGGCGCCAAATCTCTTATTGGTTTTAATAAGAGCCCTTGCATCAACGAAATCGCTTTTAATCGATCGTCTATTGAAATAGTTTGCAACGATTAAGGCACTGTTGCGTTCTCCAAAACTTAAAACATAATCCAATGTTCGGGGCGAAGCCTCCATAACAAGAAAAATTCCGTGGAGTAGTTGAGTGAGGGTATCATTGATGCTGTCAATTTCTTTATGGATCTTTTGTGCAGCTGTTTTGGGAAAAAGATCATCC
>JBGTCB010000632.1:0-11095 GCA_041748995.1 Saprospiraceae bacterium
GAAAATCACCGAGATAATTTCCCACGATGAGTTCAGGTTGACGAAACGATAAGTAAGCATGTGCCAGATAATTCATATCCCAGATCGCATCAGCAGAATTGATATTGCCTTATAAGTATAATGAACAGGGATAAAAGTTGATAGTTTATAAATTGTTGCAGGTAATTCTATCTTTGCAGCTTCTTAAAAAATCCTTTTATATGGCGCTGAAATGTGGTATAGTCGGTTTACCAAATGTGGGAAAGTCAACCTTATTCAACGCATTGACTTCTGCTAAAGCACTGGCAGCGAACTATCCTTTTGCTACCAAAGAACCCAATATCGGTATGGTGACGGTACCCGACGAGCGTTTAGACAAGCTTATCGAATTGGTAAAGCCTAAATCTTCGGTACCCACGACCATTGAGATAGTCGACATTGCGGGGTTAATAAAAGGTGCCAGTCAGGGTGAAGGATTGGGAAATCAATTTCTGGCTAACATCCGGGAAGTGGATGCCATAATTCATGTAGTGAGATGTTTTGATGATGGACAGATCATACACGTTGATGGAAGTATCGATCCGGTCAGGGACAAGGAGATCGTTGACACGGAGTTGATCCTGAAAGATCTGGAGACCATGGAGAGACGACTGGATAAATTAAAGAAACAGGCAAAGACTGCAACGAAAGAAGCAAAGGCTGCAGTTGATACAGCTGAACTCATTATTAACCAATTAAATACCGGAAAACCTGCCCGCCTGGCTGAGTTACCGGACGCTGGTATTGAGATGATTCAGGAGGCGATGCTTTTAACGGCGAAACCAGTACTTTATGTTTGCAATGTTGACGAAAAATCGGTGATCACAGGTAACAATTACACTAAAGTTTTTGAGTCTGCCCTAAGCGGTGATGATAGTGAGTCGGTTATAATTTCGGCTGGAATCGAAGCAGATATTGCCGAACTGGATACAGCGGAAGACAGGCAGGCGTTTTTAGATGATTTAGGATTGGCAGAACCCGGATTGCATAAGATCATCCGAACCGGATATAAGCTACTTGACCTTATCACTTATTTTACAGCGGGAGAAAAGGAAGTAAGAGCCTGGACAGTAAAAAAAGGATCATTGGCACCACAGGCTGCAGGAGTGATTCATAGTGATTTCGAAAAAGGTTTTATCCGGGCTGAGGTAATTAAATATCACGACTATGTCAAATACGGCTCCGAAAGTGCTGTTAAAGAAGCAGGAAAAATGGCAGTAGAAGGAAAAGAATATGTTGTGCAGGATGGGGATGTCATGCATTTCCGATTCAATGTGTAATCCCAGCCCCGGTCATGAATATTGATTATGCGGGAATTTAAGATTGTAAAGGTGAATTCAGCGAAAAGGTAAATTGAAACAATTCCGCATAATTATTCAGCAATTTTGCTTTCACCTCTGCAGCTTTCACATCGCTACCTAATTCTTTCGATATGGAGGTTACTTCCTTATCACTGTCAGCGATTCCGCACGGAATTATTTTATTGAAGAAAGTCAGATCCGTATTAACATTGAGTGCAAATCCATGCATCGAAATCCAACGGCTTAAATGAATTCCAATTGCACAGATTTTTCTTTCGGGCAAATCGTTTGTAGCACTTAGCCAAACTCCTGTATAACCTGGTATTCTTTTTCCTTCCAGTCCGAAATCAGCCAGGGTACGGATAACACCTTCTTCAATGTGTCTTACATATTTATGTACATCCGTAAAAAAATATTCAAGATCAAAAATAGGATACCCTACAATTTGTCCCGGTCCATGATAGGTAATATCACCACCCCGATTGGTCTTGTAGAAAGCAATTTTTTCCTCCTGCAATTGAATCGGGTCCATTAAAAGATTTTCCTCTTTTCCGGTACGACCCAAAGTAAAAACCGAATCATGTTCACAAAAAATTAAATGGTGGATGGGAATTTCGCGTTCATTCAATGGTTTTTCCCTGTTTGCTTTTTTCGTCCTGACCAGATCCGAGAGAATATTATTTTGGATTTCGAGCGCATCGGAGTATGCTATCCTTCCTAAATCGTGCACCTGAACATGAGGGCTATTCATTTCTTAAAATTTAGACGTTTACGTGCCTGTAGATCTTCACATCAAACCGATGGTGGCAATTTTTATTTCTTGTGGGATTTACTTCGCCTGGAAGGGTTCAATCTCGAGCTTTAAAAAATATGATTAGAATTTATGACCCTATCATCACGAATATCTACCTGGGTTTTGAGCAACCTCCGTTCCAGGAGGCTGATGAATACCCAACCGGTGCTGATATTTAAGAGATAATTTCTTGTTAGAAAGACCAGAGCTGTTCTCGTCGTTTTCTGACTTTGTTGATCCCCTGCCTTGGATGCATCGACAGATGGGTCAACCAGTTACGATCCGGTAACTTCTTTCGTTTCACCGCGTCAGAAAGCGACGATTTACGACTTCAGCATCTACCTGAGTATTTCAAGAACCTCCCGGGTATCTCCATCCCTATATTGTCAATTTTTACTTATCATTCAGTGAATAAAGATAGGAGTAATAACCATTGCAATACACAATTGTTGACGGATTATTATACTTTTACCGATTGCGGATATATTAAAAATGTGTATAATGCCAGAGGTGTGATTCAGATAGCTTATTATGGCCATAGTTGTTTCAGTTTGAAACTCGGAGGGTTTCAGGTGTTGATTGATCCCTTTGTCACTGGTAACCCACTGGCCACTTCCATCGATTTGAGAGATCTGAAGGCCGACTTTATATTTTTAACACATGGACATGGAGACCATGTAGGTGATGTAGAATCAGTAGCAGACAAGAATGCCCCTATTATCGCTAATTTTGAAGTTGCAGAATGGTTTGGAGCGAAAGGGTTTAAAGGTTTGGGCATGAACCATGGAGGGATATGGTCGGGACCTTTTGGAAAGGTGAGGCTTGTCAATGCGATTCATTCCAGTGGTCTTCCTGATGGTAGCTATGGGGGAAATCCCTGTGGATTTGTCTTCATGTTAGAGGCAACGACTTTTTATATTTCAGGTGATACCGCGCTGACTTTAGATATGAAACTGATACCAGATCTTTGTGGGGCCATCGATTTTGCAATTTTACCAGTGGGAGGTCATTTCACTATGGATGCAGGCGATGCGTTGAAGGCCGCTGAATTTGTGCAGACGAAGAAGGTTATCGGCTGTCATTTTGATACGTTTCCTCCGATCAAAATTGATCACCAGGCTGCTGTGGATTTGTTCAGCCAGGCAGGCCTCAGGTTAAAACTTCCGGCCATAGGGGAACATTTCGTATTCTAACTAATGTTAATGTTTTCAACTGAGAATGGGTAAAATAATCGCTATAGCCAATCAGAAAGGAGGTGTAGGTAAAACTACGACCGCAATAAATTTAGGTGCCAGTCTGGCTATCCTTGAATATAAAGTACTTATAGTCGATGCCGATCCTCAGGCGAATGCAACTTCCGGAGTGGGTGTTGATATGGATAGTCTTCAGGCAAGTACCTACGACTGCATGATCAACGAGGTGCCAGCCAGAGAGGTCATACTATCGACTGAAACTCCCAATCTGTTTATTATGCCCAGCAGCATTGATCTGGTGGGTGCAGAACTGGAACTGGTCAGTAAGTTGAGGCGAGAATATATCCTTAAGGAATGTCTTGCTTCGATCAGGGAAGAGTATGACTTTATATTCATTGATTGTCTGCCCAGCCTGGGTATTATCACTGTCAATGCATTGACAGCAGCGGATTCTGTACTGATTCCTATACAATGTGAGATCTTTGCCCTCGAAGGTCTGCATAAACTTAAAAATACCATTGCACTGGTGAAGCAGCAATTGAATCAGAATCTGGTGATTGAGGGAATTGTATTGAGCATGTATGACCGCAGACTCCGGCTAGCCAATGTAGTAGTCGATGAAGTAAAGAGTCATTCAGATGATGTGGTCTACGATACCATTATCCATCGCAATTCGAAATTAAGTGAAGCTCCCAGCATGCACCAACCGGTTTTAATGTATGATGCCAATAGTAAAGGCACCATTAATTTTTTAAATCTTGCAAAAGAATTTCTCCGAAAAAATAAGATTGCACTTAAAGTTTCTGCAGAATAACAAGGGTATATGGCCAAAGTGGATAAACTTGAACTTGGAAAGGGTATTCGTGCACTTTTAGGTGACACCAAACCCCCTGAAACTATTGACCAGGAACCGGATGATACATCATCTATACCAGTCAGGCTCATCCATCTCGATCAGATTGAGATTAATCCCTTTCAGCCACGCAATGATTTTGATGCAGAGGCATTGGAAGAATTGACTGATTCTATAAAGACCTTTGGCCTCATTCAGCCAGTTACAATAAGAAGACTGGATGGTGAAAAATACCAGCTTATTGCAGGAGAACGAAGGCTAAGGGCATCCAGAATGGCCGGTTTACAGCAAATCCCAGCTTTTATCCGGGAAGCCAATGATCAGGAGATGTTGGAGATGGCACTGGTGGAAAACATTCAAAGAGCTGAACTGAATGCGGTCGAAGTTGCTATTTCCTATCAGCGTCTGATAGAAGAATGCCAGTTGACACACGAATCATTAAGTGACCGAATCGGTAAGAATCGGAGTACTGTGACCAATTATATCCGTCTACTCAAGCTTCCTCCAGTTGTGCAGGAGGCACTTAAGAGATCGAAAATAAGCATGGGACATGCCCGTTCTTTACTTTCAATACCTGCTCAGGAAGGCCAGCTTTTGGCTCTGAAACGGATATTGGAATCAGATCTGTCGGTGCGAGCCACTGAAAAGCTGGTCAAAGAGTTTATCCGGCCGGTTACTTCGAAAGTGAGTCCGGCAAAACCCCGATTGCCGGTGCAATATCAACACACCATTGATCACCTGACCAAGGAGTTAGGTACCAGGATAGAGATGAAACGTACGAATGCAGGATCCGGTACGTTGATCATTCATTTTGGATCCGATGATGATTTAAACGAGATCCTGGATTATTTCGATCGCAACTAACAAGGTTTGTTGGTCGTTCTAGAAAAGATGAATTTTAGGATCTGTATTGTTATCGCTTCATTGGTTCTTTTCACAACAGAGTGGTTGACTGCACAAACAACTTTATCTGGAGGAGAAAGTAATGAGACTGTTCAGGTCCAGCCAAAAAAGACTAAAGGATACTTCAAAATAGCCTGGCGACAGCCCTATCCAAATCCCTACCGGGCTGGTATATATTCCCTGATATTGCCCAGTGCAGGTCAGTTTTACAACCGGAGATACTGGAAAATGCCCATAGTCTGGGGTGGTTTTGCCGCATTGGTAGTAAGTGTGGACTACAATAAAGGATTTAGAGATCGATTTGAGACTGCCTATGGTCTAAGTGTTGTTGGTCTGGAGCACGAATTCACGGGGTTGATCCGTGATTCTGAAACTTTGCGTCGATATCGCAACAGCCATGATAAAAATTTGCAATTGAGTTATGTAGGTTTTTTTGGGTTGTATGCACTCACAGCATTAGATGCTTATGTGGATGCTCATCTCAAAAATTTTGATATTGATGACAATCTGTCTTTGTCGATCAGACCGGTTTTTAACGGGGTACATCAATCAGGTGTTGGATTGGGATTGGTTTTAAGTCCAAAAGACTAATCAGTCCAGCCGGAGATCGTTTACATTAGTCCAAAGATCTTTGCATACTTTAGCATTTCTCCCTGGTTGCTAATTTTCAGTTTACCGGTTAAGACCGCCATAAGCGGGTTTATTTTGCCTTTAAGGACGTTCATAAGATTATCTTCCTTTGCTGAGACCACACATTTGGCATCTCCCTGCAAACCTTCCTCAGCGATGCATTTGCCGTCTTTTACATAGAGGGTCACCTGACCACCACCCTCACCCGATATATCAAAATGAAAAGTTGTTTCCAGACCTTCCAGTGCTTCCGGTCTGACTTTATTCGGTAAGTTTATCAGGAACTCTTTAGCTGTCATTTTATTAGATTCGAAATATCCGAATACTAAGGAACTGATTTATTTTGGATTTCACTACACCCTTTCCGAGTTTTCGTCCAATACAATGTTACCGGTGCTTTAAGAGACTGGTTAAATCTACCAATGAATAGATTTAGCATCACCCTTATAGTTCAAATGATCTTCAACTGGAGTAATTCGATTCTCTCCGGTCATGAAGCAGTATTTCATTTCTCAGATAACTTCCGTGTTGAAATTTTTACTTTCGCACTATGAAGAAGTATCGGGTGATATTCATGGGTACCCCCCATTTTGCAGTACCAAGTCTTCAGGCTCTCCTTCATGAGAGTAATCTTGATGTGGTTGCTGTGGTAACAGCACCGGACAAACCCGGTGGTCGTGGTCGAAAGCAACTGATTCAGTCAGAAGTAAAGTTGTTTGCCCAAGCAGCCCATCTGAATATTCTGCAACCCACTAATTTAAAATCTGTCGATTTTGTACGTACTTACCATAATCTTAAACCTGATCTTGCTGTGGTCGTAGCATTCAGAATGTTACCTGAAATCATTTGGTCATCTCCGCTTTACGGAACCATAAATTTACATGCCTCCCTCCTGCCATCTTACCGTGGAGCAGCTCCCATCAATTGGGCTATCATGAATGGTGAAGCAGAAACTGGTCTGACAACTTTTATGATTGCCCGGACCATCGATACCGGGGGCATTATTTTCCAGGAAAAAATACCTATATCAGACTCGGATAATGCCGGTACTCTCCATGACAAAATGATGCACCTGGGGGCTTCGTTGGTGGTGAAAACAGTACAGAACGTACTATCCGGCGAGGCAAATTTTATTCCTCAGGACGACCGTTTAGCAACGTCTGCACCGAAGATCTTTAAGGAAGACTGCCTCATCAATCCACAGAAGAATGTGAAAGATATCTACAACTTCATACGGGGTCTGAGTCCCCATCCCGGGGCATGGATGAAAATCGATAATTTGGTCGTTAAAATCTTTAAAAGTTCATACGGTAAAGATAATCCATTACAGACTGCCGGCACCCTAATATCTGACGGGCGAAGTGAATTGCTTCTTTATGGTATGGATGGTTCCTTGAAAATTGAAGAACTGCAATTGGAAGGTAAGAAGAGAATGGACGTTCGTTCTTTCTTAAATGGCTATAATTTGACTAATTCCAATGATATTCATCAGGGAGGCTATTAAAAATTCAGGTTTGATTCTGAAGCTAAACTCAAGGTCTCCTATAGATACGTGAGAGCCACTTTCTTAAGAGACTCAACAATAAACTTTGAGATTTTGATATCAGTCAATTCCGATGATCCTACTGACAAATCACCATAGTCCGGACAATAATTTAGATACAGAAAGCAACCAACCGATAAAAGGATGAGTAGCAAAATGCCTATGACTCTTAAAGTTTTCATTTAGTAAGGTTTCGTTGAGCAAAAATATGATGAAAAACTTTAATAAGTAAACATCTTCATATTTCCTTTTCTTAAAGTTTTCATAAAGTATAGACGTAGTATCCAGTCATTTGGTTGCATCTTGTCTCAGAAATTTTTTTTTAGGGTATATCGCTTGCTCCCATTCGAAGCAGAGGCAAATCGGATGTACGGCCAACGAAAGCTGAAACTCCTTCATTTAAATAAACAACACGACTACATACTTTTTGAATCATATCCATATCATGACTGACGAGAATCATTGAAAGACTGTACCTGGCGACGAGATGTTCAAGGAGTTCGAGAATCTCCAACTGGATATCGCGGTCAAGTGCACTTAATGATTCATCAAGAACCAGGATTTCTGGCTTAATGATCAAGGCTCTCGCCAGGCTTACCCTCTGTTTTTCACCTCCGGATAGCTGATACCGGAATTTTCCCTTGTAAGAATCCGGAAGCCCTACATCAGCGAGAGTCCTCGAAATCAGTCCTTCATATTCGCTTCGATGTGCCTTGTGATGCGCTTTGTAGGCATCAAGGATAATATTTCGGACCGATCGCAGGGGAGGTAGTGATGTGGCAGCATCCTGCATAATATATTGAACATGATGATAATAATATGATTTTTCAGAATCGAGATGTAGGATACGATTTCCCTGAAAATCATTAATTAAACCACCAATAATCTTTGCCAGCGTGCTCTTTCCACTTCCGGATAGACCGATGATCCCTATAATTTCCTTCTTAAAAACCTGAAGTGATACATTTTTAAGTGCATACTGAGTTTCCTTCCGGCCGAGAGCAAGAACATTTCGTCGATCATAATGATAGGTAATGTCATCCAGAGTTAGTAATAGACCCTGGTTCAAAACAGGAGGAGCCTCAACTCGGGTTTTTAGCCTTTTAAAAGCCATTACAACCCGGCTGATTTCTGGAGGAAGGTTTTTCGTTACAAAAATTGACCCGCTTCGTTCCGCTATGATTTGACCTTTGTCAATCCACATCCACCGGTTTGCGAGGGCATGGGTTACCTCAAGATCATGGGTAATCAGGAGAAATGCGGTCCCTTTGGTCAGGCTCATCTCTTTAAACAAACCGGAAAGGATTTTAGTATTTAGAGGATCAAGTGAGGAAAACGGTTCATCAGCAACCACAATAGCAGCATTGGTCGCCAGGGCCATGGCCAAACATACTCTCTGCAATTGACCCAGTGAAACCTGATGAGGGTAGGCCTGATACAATTGTTCTACATTATCCAGTCGAACCTCTTGCATAATGGCAAGAACCTTATCTTTTCGTTCTCTTTTACTACCCAAAATTACCTCACTGATCTGAGCACCACAGGTCATCGTGGGATTGAGGGCCAGCAGTGGATTTTGCGGCATCGCTGCAAGAACTTTTCCGCGGACCGCCCTGATCGCTGCTTTTGAACAATGAAGAAGGTCAATATTGTTTAGAATGATCTTTGCATCAGGATTGATAAAAGCATTTGAACTTAAGGTACCCAGAATTGCCCGGACTAGTGTCGACTTTCCTGAACCCGTTTTACCCAGAATCGCGAGAATTTCACCCTCAGAGATCACAAAACTGGCACAGTCAACAGCCGTAACATCCTGGCCAGAATCACTTGCATAAGTGACATTCAGATTTTCCAGTTTTAAAAAAGTTTTCAAATGATACGGTTTCGCTGGGGTAATATAAGCAAGGCCACTTACATTCATGCTTCGATGTCACTCAATTAATCTGTACCAGGCATTCATTTATCCTTCAGTAGTATATACCTGTCTGATTCTTCTGTATTTTACCGGACTTAGGTTTACCTTGACAGAAATGAACATCTTATCAATAGATAATCTGACCAAATCGTACGGCAGGATCCATGCGCTCCAAGGGCTAAGCCTGGATATAAATCAAGGTCAGGTTTTCGGTTTGTTAGGTCCGAACGGTAGTGGTAAAACAACCACATTGGGTATTATCCTGGGAATAATCCGGGCTAATCAGGGAATCTATTCCTGGTTTGGAGGGCAATATGGATCTTCAGTCAGGACCAGATTAGGAGCTATTCTGGAAACACCGAACTTTTATCCCTATCTCAATGCAGATGATAACCTGAATATAGTGAGGCATATTAAACGCTCTGGTGAAAGGGACTTCGACGCAATACTTGAACTGGTAGATCTCAAAAAGAGAAGAAAATCCAAGTTTGTCGGGTATTCACTTGGAATGCGTCAGAGACTGGCCATTGCAGCTGCTCTGGTAGGAGATCCCGAGGTTTTGATCCTGGATGAACCGACCAATGGACTTGATCCTGAAGGAATCTCGGATGTTCGTAAAATTATTGTTCAGATAGCCGAAGCAGGGAAAACGATAATCATGGCCAGTCATATGCTGGATGAAGTGGAAAAGATCTGCACTCATGTAGCTATACTGAAGAACGGGCATCTTCTCACCACTGGTCCTGTTGGTGCTATTCTCTCGGACGGCTTCACTGTGATCCTTCAGTCGGATGATCTTGAATTGCTGGAAACAACTCTGACAAGCATGCCGAAAATCACACATTTGAAAAAGAGTGGCCCGTATTTGGAGATTACCATGGAAAAGGGATATGATCCTGCGATTTTAAACAGAGATCTGATGGCCATGGGAATTGCCCTGAATCATCTGGTAGTCAAAAAACATAGCTTAGAATCTGAATTCCTGGAAATTGTCAATAAATGAAGGCTTTCCTATGTATAACTTGACATTGGAGTGGATCAAATTTCGGAAGAACAGCACTTTTCAGATAATCTGTTTTCTCTACCTTGTATTGTTACCTCTCCTGATTCTGGCAATCAGATCCATGGATGTTTCTATACCCGGATTGTCTTCCGACATGCTTGTACAATATCCCACCGTTTGGTCATTCCTCGCATATTCTGGTAGCTGGCTGGCTTATTTTCTCTGGGGCTTTCTCGGGATATACCTTATTAGCAGTGAATTTTCACAAAAAACCTTCCGGCAAAACATCATTAGTGGTTTGACCCGGGCTCAACTTTTCTTTGGTAAGGTTCAATTCTTAGTGGTCATTGCACTTATGTCAACCATATACTTTGCAATCTGGGCAACTATTTTCGGCATTCTCAACCAACCTCCTGACAATGATTTTAAAATATGGGAAAGAATAGATATGATCCCCAGATATTTCCTCATGACCTTGGGCTACATGTCATTGGGGGTATTTACTGCCATACTTATCCGGAAAACTGCTCTTTCTGTATTCCTCTACTTTGCTTATACTTTGTTTTTGGAACCAACCGTCCGGTGGCTTATTCATCGTCAGATTGTGGACAACCGCTCTATGCATTTTTACCCAGCCAATGCTTTTGAAGACCTCACTCCTATCCCGCTGGGTGATGTTTCTATTACCAAAGGCCTTGTCGAATCAGGTGAAATAAATTTTTATTTGACCGGTCAGGAAGCAATAGTAACCTCCATCATTTATATCGTTCTGTTGTTCACCCTCTCTTTTTATCTGGTTAAAACCAGAGACTTATGATCAAGTTAGCGATAATCAAGAAAAAGATGATAACGAGAATTATGCAGATACTCAACGGGCTATTGCCAGAAATACCACAGAAAGCTAAATTGAAAAGAATGTTCAGAATGAAATTTTAGACACATC
>JBGTCB010000633.1:0-5667 GCA_041748995.1 Saprospiraceae bacterium
TTTGGAAGAGGTCGGTATTGATAGTTACCATCATACTATGTTCGAAATGCTGGGTAACTGGTCTTTTGGTGATTATTTCAAAGATGATGCCATTCAGTGGGCATGGGAATTACTGACGGTCGATCTGGGTCTCGAACCCGAAAGATTATACGTGACCATTTTTGGAGGAGATCCTGATGAAAATCTGGAACCGGATCTGGAAGCCGCTGATGAATGGAGAAAATATGTCTCTCCAGACCGAATTCTGAAGTTCGGGAAAAAAGATAATTTCTGGGAGATGGGCGAGAGTGGTCCCTGTGGACCTTGTTCGGAAATCCATATTGATCTTCGGGACCAATCAGAAAGGGAGACTGTTTCGGCTAAACATTTGGTCAATAGGGATCATCCACAGGTAGTGGAAATCTGGAACCTGGTTTTTATTCAGTTCAATCGAAAAGCTGATAGCAGTCTGGAATTACTTCCAGCCAGGCATGTTGATACCGGAATGGGCTTCGAACGGCTTTGTATGGCGTTGCAAGGTAAAAAATCCAATTACGATACGGATTTATTTGCCCCCTATCTTGATTTCCTCCAGAAAAAGACGGGTATTAAATACGTTAATTCATACGATCGATCCGCTAAGTCAGACATCGCGATGCGGGTGGTTGCCGATCATATACGGGCGGTGTCTTTTACTATCGCAGACGGTGCTATGCCTGCGAGTACGGGTGCAGGATATGTCGTTCGCCGGATTCTCCGGAGGGCTGTGCGATATTATTATTCATTTCTGCACGTACATGAACCATTGCTGCATGAAATGGTGCCGCTAGTAAGTGATTATTTTGCAGATATCTTCCCCGAGCTCAAAGAACAACAGGAATTCGTCACGAAAGTGGTCCTGGAAGAAGAGCGATCTTTTTTGCGAACACTGGAAGCAGGATTGAAACGATTGGACGGTCTCGAAATGCAAAACAATATTGTAGATGGTCAAAGTGCTTTTGAACTTTACGACACCTACGGTTTTCCCATTGATCTGACTCGTTTAATTGCACGTGAAAGAGGATGGGACGTTGACGAAACGGGATTTGAAGAAGCTCTCAACCGGCAGAGAAACCGGTCAAAAACAGACGCCAGAAAACAGGTTGGTGACTGGCAGCTCATACTTGATGCCGAATCGAAATTTGTTGGTTATGATCATTTAGTGGTAATGGAATCCCAAATCATTAAACACCGTACTATTACGACCAAGAGCGGACCTCAATACCAGGCTGTATTTACGATGACTCCTTTTTATGCGGAAGGTGGAGGTCAGACTGGAGATACCGGCGTAATCATTCAGGATGGTGAGGAGATCAAAGTATTGGATACTGTCAAGGAAAATGAACTTTTCATCCATATTCTTGAACGCTGGCCTCGCCATCTTGACGATGCTTTTATAGCAAAGGTCGATGGTGAAAGAAGGCGACTTACTGAAAATAATCATACAGCAACTCACCTTATGCATGCTGCACTACGGTCGGTTTTAGGACCTCATGTAACCCAAAAAGGATCGCTGGTTAATGATCATCATCTGAGGTTTGACTTTGCACATTTTCAAAAAATGGCCCCCGAAGAAATTCAATTGGTGGAGCAACTGGTCAATGAAAAGATCAGGCAGAATATTCAGAAAAAAGAGGATAGAGAAGTGCCAATTTCTGTTGCTAAAGAGGCAGGAGCTATGATGCTTTTTGGTGAAAAATATGGAGATAAGGTCAGGATGATCACTTTTGATTCGACCTATTCGGTTGAATTGTGCGGTGGTTGTCATGTATCGGCGACCGGACAACTCGGCTATTTTAAGATCATTAGTGAGGGGGCAATTGCTGCCGGGGTTCGCCGGATTGAAGCGGTCACAGCTGATGTGGCAGAGCAATTTCTGAATAGTGAACTGCAAGAATTGCAGGCTGTACGTCAAAACTTTAAGAACTCTCAGGATATCGCCCGGCAGGTTGCTGCCATATTGGAAGAAAACAAAGTGCTTCAGAGAAAAATTGACCAAATACTGGCAGCTGAAGTAGCTGGTATGAAAAGTAGTTTAAAAGGGAAGTTTACGCAGGTAAATGGTATCAATTATCTGGCGGAAAAAATAGAGACAGATGATACTAAAGCTTTGAAAAATCTAATTTTTCAATTAGAAAAAGAGATTGGAAATGCCTTTATAGTGTTCGGGGCTGATTCTGGTGACAAACCCCAATTGATGGTGGCGGTAAGCGAGAACCTGGTAAGAGAAAGAGGTCTGCATGCAGGCAATATTGTCCGCGAACTGGCTGCCTATATTGATGGCGGGGGAGGTGGACAACCATTTTTTGCCACTGCCGGAGGTAAGAAGGTCAATGGACTGAATGACGCTCTCAGGAAATCTCTTCAATACATATCTTCCGGCAACTAAGTGTAAAGAAATCGATGCAATATGAATCCTCTCGATCTTTATATCGATCCGGATATTTCCCGGGCAAGTACACTTCCTGCAACGATCTATGCAGATCAGGAGATATTTAAAGCTTCTCTGGACAAAATCTTCGCATGTACCTGGCAGATTATCGATGCCGAAACCAATTCTCAGGAAAATATATATCCATTTTTATTGCTGGAGGGATCACTCAATGAACCCCTGATCCTGGTCCGAAAGGACACCGGATGGACATGCATGTCGAATGTATGTACGCACCGGGGAAATGTACTGATAACCAAGCCGGGGAAATACTCGAATCTGGTTTGTGGCTACCATGGTAAATGTTTTGACCTGAATGGAAAGTATAAATCAATGCCGGCTTTTGATCAGGCGGCTGACTTCCCATCAGTAAAAGATGACCTGCCGAATTTACCTCATAATAGGTTTGGACCGTTGCACTTGACCTCCATTTCACCCAGTGCAGGTTTTGAAGAAGTTGTGGCTCCCCTGGCCGAACGTATGTCCTGGTTTCCTTTTGATTCTCTTCAGTTTGCTCCGGAATTAACCAATACGTATCAGGTTGATGTGAACTGGGCTTTATATTGTGAAAACTACCTGGAGGGTTTTCATATACCTTTTGTGCATGAGCGACTGAATAAGACACTAAAATTCTCTGATTACACTACTGAATTGTTTGACTACTGCAATTTGCAGTTAGGTGTAGCCAGAGAGGGTGAAGCCCATTTCGACATTCCGGATGGTCATCAGGATTCCGGGAAAAAGATTCTCGCTTATTACTGGTGGATTTTTCCAAATATCATGATCAATATCTATACCTGGGGTATGTCACTCAATATTGTAAAACCTCAGGGAGTTGAAAAGACAGCGATTGTCTTTAAGACCTATTTATTACCTGGCGTCGAAGAAGTTAGTTCGATTTCTGCAGAATTGGATAATACGGAAATGGAGGACGAAAGTATTGTGAAAAATGTTCAGGTCGGTGTTCGATCCAGGTTATACACGCAGGGAAGGTTTTCACCGACTTTGGAGAAGGGAGTGCATCATTTTCAAAGTCTCCTGGTTAAATATCTACAGAAATAAACTATCTAGCCACGAATGAATGACTTACTCTGGACTGACCGCAATTTGCATAAATACGCCTGGATGCCTTCTAACCCAAAGGCTATTGTTCACATATTACATGGTGTTTTCGAGCATGGAGGTCGTTATGAGCATGTCGGCATTTATTTAAAAAAAGCTGGTATTGGAGTGGTAGCAGCTGATCACTATGGTCACGGTCGCTCACCAGGCAGGAAAGGTTACATTGCTCACTGGGATGACCTGGTTGAAGATACCCATGTCTGGATTGAAAAGGTAAAATCCCAATATTCCCATATTCCTCATTTTTTGTTGGGGCATAGCCTGGGAGGGCTTCTGGCGGTAAGTTATCTTAGGGAGAAGAATCCTGATTTCCGGGGTGTCATTCTTCTAAGCGCTGCATTAAAGGTTCGTGAAGATTTATCTCCAATCCTACAGAAATTGGCTCCCGTTCTGGGCAACCTGCTGCCCTGGCTGAAAACAATCCGGCTGGATGCTACCGCAATATCCCGTGATCCTAAAGTTGTAACGGATTACATTAACGACCCTCTTGTCTATACCGGAAAAGTGTATGCCAGGACGGGTCAGCAAACTCTCCAGGAAACCAAAGACATCGAGATATTTTTTCCAAAATTTTACTGGCCTTTACTCATCATGCATGGTAGTGCCGATCGTCTCACTGAACCCGGTGGAAGTAAACAACTATATAATAAAGCAGCATCAACCGATAAGACAATCAAGATTTTCGAGGGCTGGTATCATGAATTATTAAATGAACCCGATCATGATGGGGTTTTAGGTCTTATCAGCGACTGGGTGTCAGCCCGGATTTAGCTAATTCTGGTAGATTTTCGCATTATTATGGGTAAGAGTCTTTTTCAGTGATTGTTCAAAGATTATGCAAGATGAGAGGAGTATTTCAACAGACCTCCCCGGGATAAGATGTAATCCAGTATCATCTTACCAGGTCCTGCTATGTACCCTGTTATGATTTGTGTCAGTTATCGGGCAAAGAAAATGCAATGATTCCGCTTCGGGTATGGCTGAGACTTTCGCCTTCACTAACTGCTATTGCAATGTATTGCTTTCCAGCAACCATATAAACCGATGGGGTAGCAATTCCATTACCTGGAAGTTTGACTTCCCAAAGCAGCTCTCCCGAATCCTGGTCAAAAGCCCTGAAACTACTGTCAAGAGTCGCTGCAATGAAAACCAGGCCACCAGCTGTGACAACGGGGCCACCATAATTTTCCATTCCGGTTGGTGGTTCATCCGGTTTCTGTAATTCGGGATGACTGCCTAAAGGAATCTTCCATACGAAATCACCTGTATTAAGATTGATGGCATTTAAGGTGCCCCAGGGTGGTTTAATAACTGGCCTACCCAACGAATCCAGAAAATAACTATGTGCTGTCACATTCAGATAAGTGGTTGATGTATCTTGTTCAGTGCCCTGCGACTGGGCAACTTCATTTTTGCCGGTTTCTGTCAAAAAAGCGATGATCTCATCATCTTGATTGCCTTCCATCATTGCGGAAAACGATGGCATGATGCCTGCACCAACTTTGATTTTCTCCAGGATTTCCGTCCTCGACAGCCTCTTATCAATATCCTCTAATGACGGGTTAGCTTCAATACCCTTTTTATCCGCTCCATGACAAGTAGAGCAAAATGTCGTATAAAATTTCTGCCCAGCACTATACAAGGTCTCATTTTTGTTGTCTGCATTTATTCGAACCTTACCAATGCGCCCAATTTCCGGAGATTCGTTTGAATTAATGTATATCACTCCTGATTTGGGATCATAGGCACCGCCTCCCCATTCGCCTCCTCCACGGGAACCCGGGATCAAAAGGGTACCTGGGTCATCAGGTGGGGTAAACAATCCTTCAAACCACAACTCGTCCAATATTTTTTTATTAGCCTCATAGGATTCTGGTGAAAATTGGGCCAGATCCTCCTCAGTCATCGATTGCCGGGCAAAGGATTCGGGTTTGACGGGAAATGGTTGAGTAGGCCAGGCTTCTTCTCCCGGAATTCTTGATGGTGGAACAGGTCTTTCCTCTATCGGGAAAATTGGTTCGCCGGTTTCACGATCCAGGATATAAATAAATCCCATTTTGCTGGGTTGGGCAACAGCATCTATTTTTTTACCATCC
>JBGTCB010000634.1:0-3386 GCA_041748995.1 Saprospiraceae bacterium
CAAGTACTCATGTCTGGCAAAAAACTCTTTCTTCTGGATGGCAATGCCCTGGTCTACCGGGCACACTTTGCATTTATCGGCCGTCCTCTGATCAATTCGAAGGGTATGAATACCTCCGCCATCACCGGTTTTGTCCGGTCACTGTGGGATATCCTTGTTAATCAAAAACCCAGCCATATCGCTGTTTCCTTCGATATAAGTAGCGATACATTCCGCCATGAATGGTATCCGGCTTACAAAGCCAATCGTGAATCCCAGCCTGAAGACATCACCGCTGCCATGCCCTATATCATAGATATTATCAAGGGATTCAATATACCCATCGTGACTTTAATGGGTTATGAAGCAGATGACCTGATTGGCACCATCTCCAGACAGGCAGAAAAAGAAGGGTTCACGGTATATATGGTCACCCCGGATAAGGACTTCGGACAACTGGTTTCGGACAATATCTATTTATATAAACCTTCCCGGCAGGGCAATGGGATCGATATTCTCGGTAAGAAAGAAATTCTTGGACAATGGGATATACAACGCATTGATCAGGTAATCGATATGTTGGGTCTGCAGGGAGACAGCGTGGATAATATTCCAGGTATACCGGGTATTGGCCCTAAAACCGCTGCCAAACTGCTATCTCAATACGACACCATCGAAGGCATCATAGAACATGCAAGTGAACTTGCTGGCAAACTAAAGGAACAGGTCCAGACCTATGCGGATCAGGCTTTGCTCAGTAAAAAATTGGCAACAATCGACACAGAGGCTCCGGTACAGTTTGATGAGAAAGATTATCGTTTAAGCGAATTTGACCGGCCCCGTCTGGCAGAGATTTTTAAAGAATTGGAATTTCGTACATTATCTCAAAGTATTCTGGGAGAAACCCAATCGCAACCGGAAGGAGGGCAAACCGATCTATTTGGAAATGCAGTTTCTATCCCATCAAAAAGAGAAGAAATTGCTGTTTCATCCGTTCCGGCGATCGCTGATAAAAATATTAAAAATACGACTCACGAATACCACCTGGTTGACACTCCTGAAAAAAGAGCAAGTCTGATACAAAAACTAGCGAGTCAAAAAGAAATATGTTTTGATACTGAAACAACCTCTATTGATGCTAACGAAGCCGAACTGATTGGACTGTCTTTTTCTGATCAGGCCCATTCCGGTTATTGGGTACCATTACCTGATGATCCTACTTCGGTAAAGAGCATCCTGGAAGAATTTAAAAATGTATTTGAAAATCCACAAATCGTTAAAGTGGGTCAAAATATTAAATACGATGCTTTAATTTTAAAATGGTACGATATAAATCTCGCCGGAGAATATAAAGATACCATGATCGCGCATTACCTGCTCGAGCCGGAAATGAATCACTCGATGAATTATCTGTCGGAGTCCTATCTGAATTATGAGCCGGTAAAAATCGAAACGCTGATTGGTAAAAGAGGAATCAGTCAACTAACTATGCGACAAGCTGATCAAAAGAAAGTACGTGATTACGCAGCCGAAGATGCCGATGTCACTTTTCAGCTACAAAAGTTATTATTTGACGAATTAGAAAAAGAAAATTTATTAAAAATATATGACGACATCGAAGCACCTCTGATTAAAGTGCTGATTGATCTGGAATATGCCGGGGTAAATCTCGATCAGGATTATCTGAATAATTATTCTTTGGAGCTTCAAAAACAAATTTTAAATCAGGAAAGTAAAATATATAAACTTGCCGGTACCCACTTTAATATTGCTTCACCTAAGCAGGTGGGTGAGATTTTATTTGATAAAATAAAAATTCCTTACCGGTGGCGGCGAACGGCCTCCGGTCAATATTCGACCGATGAAGATAAAATGACCGAAATGGCGGAACAGTATGAGATTGTGGCGGAAATTATGCAACACCGCATGTTTTCAAAATTAAGATCTACCTATGTCGATGCTTTGCCTTTAATGGTCAATCGAAAGACCGGACGCATTCACAGCTCTTTTAATCAGGCACTTGCTGCCACAGGAAGACTCAGTTCAAATAATCCTAATTTACAAAACATTCCGATCCGTACACCGGAAGGCCGTCGCATCCGCAAAGCATTTATTCCACGTGATGAAAATCATATTTTATTATCCGCAGATTACTCCCAGATTGAATTGAGACTAATAGCGGAAATAAGTAATGATGAAGCTATGCTCGAAGCCTTTTCCAAAAATCAGGATATCCACCGGGCTACCGCTGCCAAAGTTTACGGAATCGATTATGACCAGGTCACTGACGATCAGCGACGCAATGCCAAAACAGTCAATTTTAGTATCACTTATGGTGCCGGTTCAACAAACCTTTCAAGGCAATTAAGCATTAAAAGAACCGAAGCAAAAGATTTAATCGAACAATATTTTAAACAATATTCCGGATTAAAAAACTATATGGATCGTACGGTTGAATTTGCCCGGGAGCATGGGTATGTGGAAACCCTTCTGGGTCGCCGGAGAAAACTACGGGATATCAATTCAAGAAATGGAATGTCGAGAAGTGGTGCTGAACGTATTGCTATTAATACACCCATTCAGGGAACGGCAGCAGATATGATTAAATTGGCGATGATTAAAATTCATCATGCCATGCAACAGGAAGGCCTGCAATCAAAAATGATTTTGCAGGTCCACGATGAACTGGTTTTTGATATCCTTAAACCAGAGTTGGATGCCATGAAAAAAATTATAGAAGTGCACATGAAAAATGCCATTCCCACGCTGAAAGTTCCTATCATCGTGGGAATGGGTACGGGTCAGAATTGGCTGGAGGCACACTGACAAATGCAGGGTAGCTTTAAAGAGTTTGAGCTGTTCACCTGCTCTCAATCCCTGTCCCAAAGCATCGGCGGTTCAATACCTAGGAGGCTTTTTAAATACTCAGATTGATGCTGAAGCCGTAAATCGTTGCTTTCTTTCGGTATTCCGTTTTTTTCTCGAATTTTCGCGATTTGTCCTATTGGTTTGTCAGACAGTTCAAATAAGGAAAAGGATTAAAGCCCTACCGGAGCATTTAATCAGATACTGATTCAAGCCAACTGACCAATATTATTGATTTACCATTAGACACGTTATTATCTTGCATAAGATGCTTTAATAGAGCATTAATTTCCTGGTATACGTTTCCCCCATTTTTCCTACAAACTGAACTAAGATCAATCCCCGGTGATAATCTTTCACAGATAAATCCACCGGATCGTTATTCGTAGCTGCAATCGGTTGAGTAAACAGGATTTTACCATCCAAACCAATTAAATGCAGCATACCTCCTTCATTGCCTCCGGGTATTTGCACGGAAATCCTGTCTATGGCCGGATTGGGTATTACCCACAAATTTTCTACTTCATTGATCTCTGTATCCA
>JBGTCB010000635.1:0-6943 GCA_041748995.1 Saprospiraceae bacterium
AAATAAAACTTTTCGTAATAACTGGGATCATCGGGAATATGCATTTTACGATATAATCCAGCCTGCCTTCCATCATTATCAATTATATAAGCGCTATTATGATAAACACCGGACATTCTCTTTTCAAAAAAAGGTACAATGATGACAACATTCAATTCTTTAGCTAATTCGCAAAAGGCAGTATGGGAAACTCCCTGCAGTGGTTCAGCTAAATCAAAATAATCCACATTTTCACTCTGACAAAAATAAAATGAGCTGTACAACTCAGGCAAACATACCACATCCGCCCCCTGACTGGCGGCCTTACGTACCCAGTCACTGCATTTTTTCAAGTTCTCTTCTGGCTTTCCATTTAGGGAAACCTGGACTAAAGCAATATTATATAGTTTCTTTCCCATCTCTTATTTTCTGCGTTGCAAAAGTAATTAAATAGTAGCATCCTTCGACAAGCGAGTTGATAATCGATGCATTCTGATAGAAACGGATCAACTTCCCTAGTGACAACAATGATACTTGTGTTGCTATGGCTTCAGGAACTCCAGCAACGATAATTGCCTTAATTGAAAATAATTTAATGGTACCCTTTATTTAGTTGCAATCATCCTGGCTTGGGAGATCGAGATCAAAGAAACCTACCTCACTCACCTGAGTACTGAAATAACAATCTGCTTTCGGAATGGTTTCTGATTTTTCAGCACCACAAATAAATGCACAAAACTGGCCGGTTACAGTTTTCGTTTCTCCCCGGCTGTCTTCTACGTTCATGGTGTAATTATACAATCCCTGAATGATTATATTGCTGGCATTTCTGGGGGTCCAAACCATCGTCCAACCGCGGCTGAGAGGAATATTGGAGCGATCTATTGCTAAAATGTCATTTTGTTCTTTGATCTGTAACGAGGTGATCTGAAGCACTTCAGTGCTATGAACAGAAAAAGCGTCATTGATCCCATCCGCATTGGGGGTTATTGCATTAGGAATGGTTATTACTGTCTGGCCAATTGTATCTTCTACAGCAGCAACACCACAGCATCCTTCGTACTGATTTGGCTCCTTAAAGTCAACAACCTCAAAAAAATCACAGGCACAAAAAGTGAACCCAAATACTATCCATATTTGATAATATTTCATATGAAATTGTAGAAGTTCATTGACAACTTATAGTTAATGTTATCCAACATCTTTTTATTGCTCTGAAAACCAGGTCAACTTCCGGATTCCTTAAAAAATAGTAGGTTAGTTATATCAATGTGTTAATGACTCTTTCAATTCGGTGACATTGAAAGTTTATCCGCCTGGAAAATTTCTTCAAATGTCGAGTCCCCTCACGTCCCCTCACGTCAATGGTAGCAGATGGACGGATCTCTTGAACAAAGGTGGCCGCTTACCATATCCCTTATCGATTTGTCATGATGACTTTCCTTAAATCCATCCAGGAAAATTTAATCCTGACAAGGTTGAAAAGAATCGTCAACTGTCCTGATATGAAGATATAAGCCGTGCATCTTAATCAATTAACCGGTTTTGTTGTTTAATAGTAGCGCTGTAAATAATTCGTATTTTCACATGGAAAAAGGACGGGACATGGAAGTTGAGAAGGTAGTAGATCTGCTGCAAAAAGCGGATTTACGGATTACGAAATCACGTAAAGAGGTCTTGGACATCCTGATGCAATCAGGAGACCAGGCTATTTCCAGCCAGGAAATTGAGCATACCCTGAGTGGAATTGACCGGATAACCCTCTATCGCATCCTAAAAACCTTTGAGGAAACGGGGCTAATTCACAGTGTAGCCGATGGCAGTGGTAAAACCAAATATGCGCTTTGTTCACATGAATGCTCCGGTGGAGAGCATCACGATAACCACCTACACTTTTATTGCCGCGTGTGTGACACTACCACTTGTTTGGATCAGGTCAGATTACCTATGGTCAAACTTCCCCAGGATTATGAGATGGAGGAAATCAGGTTTGTAGTGGCTGGTGTTTGTAAAGATTGTCATCCGGCTTGAAAGTGCATTTGACATAAATCAGTCATTTTTTTCACTTATCCCCATCCCTGCACAAAATAAATAGGTTCTTTTTGCAACAAAGTTGCATATTTGCATAAGGCCTCTGTTTTACAGATATGAACCGGTTGATATCCCTTTTTTGCTTCTTCAGTATGGTATCCCTATCCATGATGGCTCAGACTGCAAATGACTGCCGGTATTCAGTGCAAGGTACCGTGCGGGATCTCAATACAAGGGAACCCCTCGTATTTGCGACGATTCTGATCAAAGGCACGAATCAGGGTACTACAACCGACGAAGATGGAGATTTCGTTCTTGAACATATTTGCGAGAAAGAAGTAGATCTTATCTTTTCTTATGTTGGTTACAAATCCATCGAACATCACCATGATTATCATCATCCAACCATTGAAGTGCTCCTGGTACCGGACGCTACCATGCTGGAAAGTGTCATTGTAGAAGCAGAGCATCATCAGGGGGATCTTGAATCGGGAAGTTCGCAAAAACTTGATCTTCGGCAACTTCCATCCACAGTAACCGAATCATTGGGAGATGCTGCCAGCAGAATCACCGGCGTTAGTACGATAAGTGCGGGACAAAATATTGTGAAGCCAGTGATACACGGTTTGCACAGCAATCGGATTTTAATCATCAATGAAGGCCTCCGGCATGAGTTCCAAAATTGGGGCTCTGATCATGCTCCCGAAATCGACCCATCCCTGGCAGACGAACTGGAAGTGATTAAGGGGGCAGCCACAGTGCGTTTTGGACCCGATGCACTAGGTGGTGTCATTCTGATCCGGGGCCCCGAGATGGCATTATCGAGTCCTTTTAAGGGAGATATTAATTTAACCGGCAAGAGCAACGGTCGTTCTGGTGAAAGCTCTTTCCGTCTGCAAAAAGGTTATAAATGGGTCAGTGCTATCATATCGGGCTCCTTATTGCAGCAGGGTGATCTGCATTCTCCTGATTATCAGCTTACAAATACCGGTAAAAAAGAAAGGAGTTACGCAGCGGGGTTGCGTTTGCATCCTCTGCCCGAATTGGATATAGAATTTCACTACAGGTATTTTGATCAGCAATTGGGGATATTACGAGGTTCGGTCAATAGTAGTCTGGAAGATTTACTGCTGGCATTGCAAGCAGATACTCCTAATTTCACATCTCCTTTCAGTTATGATATCGGTACACCTAAACAGGGAGTCTCTCATGATCTCTACAAAGCTTCAGCCCGCTGGATAGGTCAGCGACAGTCATTTTACCTGCAGTACGGACATCAGGTAAATAACCGGCAGGAATTTGATGTGCGACGGGGCAACGACCTGGAAATACCGAATATTGATCTGGAACTACGCAGTGACATCATCGATGCAGAGTGGCGTCATCCGGGTGCTGGTGTATGGAGGGGGAAAATCGGGGCCCAGTGGAATTCCCAATCCAACGACAACATTGAAGGAACCAATACGGTCCCTTTTATTCCAAATTACGATCAACAACGATATGGAATCTACCTGATCGAAATGGTCGATTTTGGCAGGGATCTTTTTGAACTGGGCTTACGCTTTGATAAACAGGAATCAACTGTTGTCGGTCGTCAACCCAATAATGTGATCTATCGAAATGAATTATCCTTTCAAAACTTCAGTGGTACGATCGGTTATAAGCGAACCATTAATAAAGCCTTCAATCTGCGAAGTAATTTCGGTACTGCCTGGCGACCACCGAACATCGCCGAATTGTACCGCTTCGGCCGTCATCTGAGCTTCATAGAATATGGTCTTTGGCGATATGAAATCAATGAAAAAACGGATTTTATCACAACACAGAAAATTCTGACTCAGGAAGATAAAGAGGTACCAACTGAAATAGGGTATAAGTGGATTAATACACTGGAATTTAAAACAGGAAAAATCCGGGGTGAAGCCACGGCTTATATAAATTATATTGAGAATTATATCTATGCCAAGCCAGCTGGACTTACCCGCACTGTGCGGGGTGCCACACCATTCTTCATCTATGATCAGACAAATGCATTACTATGGGGAGTGGATCTGACATTTGAATGGAGACACCATAAAAAATGGGTTTCAGAAATTAGAAGCAGTTACCTGTGGTCACAGCAGGTACCGGAAAAGGATAATTTTGTCGGCCAACCACCGGCTAAAATCAGCTGGGATTTGAGTTTTAATCAGGGTAAAATATCATTTCTGGAAGATAACCGGTTTGGGTGTTACCTGAGTTACACTTTTCAACAATGGCAGATACCCAGGCTTTTAACTGTTAATGAATTGCTGACCGCATATAAAACCGATATTGATCTATTTATAAATAACGCAGCAGATTTTGACATTGTCCAACCTCCCTCAGGATATTTGATGACCAATGTTTTCTGGCAAACGCACATCAAGAATTTTACTTTAAGTCTTGAAGTTCGAAATTTATTGAATACCCAATATCGAAATTATACAGACCGACTCCGGTATTTTGCCGATGAACTGGGAAGGAATTTCATGGTATCCATAAATTATGGATTTTAGAAGAATCACCTGCGATTTCCCCATCATCCTGTGATAAGCCACTGAATTTCTCTTCCAGATTGTTTGACCTGGATTATTCATTGGAGTATCTATTACGAGGTAAAACTGCTGCAAATACGGGCACATAAGCCCTTTTTGATTCTCACCATGATGGTGACCATGTCTGCTAGTCAAAAAGCGCCTGGAGGCTGTTGATACTCAGGTTGATGCTGCAGTCGTAAATCGTCGATTTCTGGCGCGGCGAGACGAAGGAAGATACCGGGTTGTAACTGACTGACACCGTCTGCCGAGGCATGCCGGGCAGGGGATCAACAAGTCAGAAACGACGAGAACGGCTGTGATCTTCCTACGACAAAAATAATCGGCTAAATATCAGCGCAATTTGGGTATTTCAACAGCCTCCACCAGGAGCACCCTGACGGCATTCGCGTCAGGGCCAGGCCCGTCTTTATTACATTTTTTTCCCGGCCAGGGATAACTTTTTTTCATCCATTCTCAAATAATAAATCACTGATGAAGGGAAATCATCTGCAGATAATTGTAAAAAAAACATTCGAATAATTTTTGAAACATTGTTGCATTTATTTACTTTTGAAACATTGTTGCATATAATAAATTTGAAATGAAGAAAAGTGTCGTCCTGGTCTTAAGCACCCTGTCCATCCTGGCTCAGGCTCAGGTAAATCAGATCAATCTCACCCTTGTTCCTCTTGCAGGTGGGGATACGATCCGGGTCGCGGCTATGGACAACGGTTCCGGTTTTACCTCCAATCAACAAATCTCTCTGCTTGAAAGTAGTAAATACGAACTGTCAGTGGATTTGGGTAATGCCCAATCCCAACTAGAATCCAGGTCAGCTGAGATCCAATTTTATGTTCTGACAGATCCAGACTTCCTGCAGGGATCGATTGCATACCTCGATTCGGATGTCAATCAATTGCCGGTTGGATTTTTATCGGAACTTACTACCGCATGTGTGGAATCGGATAGTGAAGGGGAATTTACTTTATTACTGATCGATTTTGGACCTGATAAAGCATCCGGAGTGACTCCGGAGCAAGGTGATACTATATTCCGTGCAAGCTGGTCTCTTGAAATCCTGAAAGATGCAGATGCTCCACCTTGTGAAAATGAAGAGGAAATCATCACCGATGTTATATTAACCTGGACTCCCGAAGGAGGTGGTGATCCGGTCATTGCCCGTGCTCAGGACCCAGATGGTGAAGGTCCTTTGGATCTTGTGATCCTTGATGAAATTCAGCTTCTTGAAAGCACTGAATATACCTTGTCAATCACCCTCTCCAATGAGATTGCCGGTGAGGATATAACTGAGGAAATCAGAGATGAATCAGATGAGCATATGTTTTTCTTTGCCTTCTCTGATGAAGTCATGCAGTCACCAAGTGGGGATGGAAATATTGATAACCGGTTAGATCCCATCAATTATTTGGATTTTGATGAAAATGAATTACCATTAGGACTTTCTACCCGGTGGGTTACCGCTTGCACCGACGAGCCAATCTCCGGTACGTTTCAGTTGATTTTAAAACATCAGCCTGACAATAAAACTACCACTTCAGGGATAAATGATGGAAGTACCGACCTTGATCTGATTTTTTCGATCCTCCTGGTGGACCAACAAGATGCTCCACCCTGTGAAAATGAAGAGGAAATCATCACCGATGTCATCCTAACCTGGATTTCTGAAGCAGATACGGTGGTGGCACGCGCCCAGGATCCGGATGGCGAGGGACCCCTCGATCTCGAAATACTGGACGATATTGAGTTGAAAGAAAATACTTTATACAGACTGGAATTATCTCTTTTAAACGAATTGGAGGGAGAAGATATCACCGATGAAATACGGGAAGAAGATGATGAGCATATGTTTTTCTTTGCCTTTTCTGAAGGGATCTTTAGTGATCCATCAGGGGATGGAAACGTTGACAGCAGGAGTGACACTATCAGATACCTGGATTTTGATGAAAACAATTTGCCGGTAGGTTTAACCACAGAATGGCAGACTACAGCATCCATGAATCCCGGTACATTTCGAATTATTCTAAAACATCAACCCGAGATCAAATCAGAAACTTCAACGGTTGATGATGGTAGCACCGATGTCGATCTGACCTTCAATATTCAGAGTATTTCTACCAGCTTCCGTGAGAGGCTAATGCCATCAGATGACCTGCTGATTAGTCCCAATCCGGTTTCAAATATCATGAACTTAAATACCATTGGTACCGGAATACATGATATAAAATTAATTAGCATTTTCAACATGCAAGGTATGCTTGTTTTAGAATCAGATACTCAGGAACCATGGATCGACGCAGGCAAACTTGCATCCGGAGGTTATATTCTGAAGGTTCAAAGTAAAAAGCAAATCTGGA
>JBGTCB010000636.1:0-2084 GCA_041748995.1 Saprospiraceae bacterium
AGAATGAAGGGTGACGTATTGTCTGAAAATCATTATATCATAATATCTGACAATATTCGAAACACAGAAATACAATTACAGTACCAGGATCCGGGAACCTATACCCTGGTTAACTTCAGAAGCTATCCGGAAATTAGGGAACTTGTAGCAGATGAGGTCATCGTACCTGATATACACACTTATCACATCACCAGCAGTCCCGCCTCAACTTTTTATTCGGAATCGACACCGACCATATCTCATCTGGATACCTTTGAAAAGATTGGGACTTTAGACGTGTTTCCGTTCGAACATTTGTATCTAACTGATGTGAAGCGTTTTGAATCCAGGTATTTTGCCAAAATAATGGGAAATGATGAATATGAGCAGACGAGAACTGGAATCTTATATTGTTCAACTAAAGATGATTGCCGATATTTGGATAAGGATGAGTTATCAGCTACTGGTCAGGAATATCCTTTCGGTATTGCAGATTATTATGTAAGTGGTGATACGCTGTTTATTTTGTCCAACCTGGAATTAATTTACTATAGTCTGAAATACGAGAGAATACTCTTTCGTAAAATGATTGATTTTCCGGAAAAGTGTTGTGTTAGCGATAGATCGCATGATTTTACAGTATCAGCTCACCGTATTTTGATTCCGATCGAAAATTGTTTTAATTCAAGATACAGTGCTGAAAAGTATGTGCAGACTGAATATTCACACATTCTGTTGGATAGAAAATCAGGAGCGGTCATTTCACACCTGGGTCACGTTCCTGAAATCTATAAAATGGAAAATAGTATTATGATAAACTGGTCGGTGGCAGGTCTGAAAGAATCTTGTGTCCATATTTTTTATCCGTTTACTCAGACTGAAAAATCTCTGGTATATCCGGATTCATGCGAGCAAATTGATTTTAATCCGGGACTGCAATATAGAGGATTAATTTTTGTTGATAGTGCTGTGAAATCAACTATTGAACGCAGAGAGATCGTCACCCAGAAGCAAATTGATTCATTTGGAAATGCCACCTATCGGAATCTTCTCTTCTCCAATGATATGATATGTGTGGATATTGATCAAGGTATACAATATAGCAGCTATACATTTTTGAGGTTTCATAAAAGTAGACGCCATATAGATACCTATCAGGGAAACGAACACAAATGGATAGAAAATGCCGAAGGTGATTTAATCTTTTTCAATTTTGATAGAGATAGTATTTATGTCTATCAGGCAAAGTGACTTTTATGTTGGATTTGATTGAAGTGGATCATTAGAGTCTAAACCTTCTTCGTCGGGCCAAGGTTAGAAATCGACGATCAACGACTTCAGCAGCAAATCTGAATATTCAACAACCTCCTGTAGAATAAGCGATTAATGTCTACTGGAGCTGAACAAGATTGTATAGGAAGATTTTAAATTTCTATAAAAAAAGTCTGGGGCCAAGCGGTCCGGAAAGGTTAAGACTCAAGCCCCGGGTTTAACGTATTGTATGAGTAAAAATCTTACATATATTTTGGACGCTTTAGGGATTTTTACACATATTGAACTTACATACGCCCGAAGCGATCCCTGGCAGCATCTTAATGGATGGTAGCTGGCATAGGAAGGAGAGTGAAATCTCAGGAATGAGGAGTAATGAACATATGGCTTCCGGCTTGAAACGATGTACATGTCAAGGAAACCAGCATATCATCTCCTATTCGTTATCATTTACCTGCTGCAGGGCTGCTCCTCGACCAATTCACAGACCGGACCGGAAGAAAGAGCAGCGGAAGCTGACTCGATCGTGGTGGTTGATACCCGGGTACCGGTGAGCGTGTTACCGGTGCGGGTAGGTGATTTTTCCATCCAGATGCTGACCAACGGCACTATTACCGCCGATCAGCAGGTAGAGATTCGGCTGCGTAGTTCCGGACGTATCGAAGCATTGCCGGTGATTGAGGGACAGTTTGTCCGGCAGGGTGATTTACTTTGCCGGCAGGAGGATGAAGCTCTGCAATTGCAACTGCAGCAAAACCGGGTGGCCCTGGAAGAAGCCCGGGTAAAGCTCGATGAAATGCTGATCTTGCAGGGAGGAGAAGCAGGAGATACAG
>JBGTCB010000637.1:0-3116 GCA_041748995.1 Saprospiraceae bacterium
CGCCGGCACTCACCACAAACATGCAGCCCAGGGTGAGGGTAGCCGGATGGTTAAATCCTGAAAACCCTTCTTCCGGACTTAGCACTCCGGATACGATAAAAAGGGCCATGATCAAGATGGAGGTTGTATCAATGCTGAAGAAGTCTCTTACGAACAAAAAAATACCAATTGCAATGATTCCTACCGTAATGTACAGTTCCATCTTCCAGGTCAAATGAACTGTAAAGGTGATGATAAATTGCTAAATATTTGTTTGGGTGTGAGTTTGAGTGTGAATGTGAGTGTGAGTTTGGGAGTAGTGTGTGTTAGTATAAAGTGACTCGGAACTCATAACTCATAACCCATAACTCATAACTCATAACTCATAACTAGACTTCCTTAGCAGACCCAGCAAATCGTCTTTTGATAAAGTTTGGAAAAACGAAGCATCTGCTCTGATCAGACTATCTGTCAGCTCTATTTTGCTTTGCTGTAGTTTTATGATCTTTTCTTCAACCGTATCAGGACAAATCAATCGGATGGCAGTGACATTTTTGTTTTGACCAATGCGGTGGGTACGGTCGATCGCCTGATTTTCTACTGCAGGATTCCACCAGGGGTCTACCAGGTATACATAGTCGGCTTCCGTGAGATTTAATCCGGTACCACCGGCTTTCAGACTGATCAAAAAAATCCTCATGGCAGGATTATTCTGAAATTCCTCCACCAGAACCTGCCGGTTTTTCGTAGCCCCGGTAAGCATTACAAAAGGGATCTCCCGTTGCATGAGCTCGACCCGGATGAGATCAAGCATCGAAACAAATTGGGAAAAAATCAACATTTTATGATGCGCTGCATGGTCCTCGATCTGCTCTAGCAGCATATCCATTTTAGATGATCCCGTCTCATCCGGCATATCTTCTCCAATGAGTTTTGGTGAATTACATATTTGCCTCAGTTTAGTTAGTCCCTTCAGTACATGCATGGAGTTTTTCTTCAACTCCTCATTATCTGAAGCTGAAATGTAATCGCGGAATTCTTTTTCATAGGAATCATAGATCTTCCTTTGAGTATCATTCATGTCACAATAAAGAACCATTTCGGTTTTTGGAGGCAGATCGGCGGCTACCTGATTTTTGGTCCGCCGCAATAAAAAGGGCCGGATTTTTTCCCGCAATTCCCCGGCTCTCTGACTATTTTTAAATTTGTCAACCGGAATCGAATAGATAGCCCGGAAGTATTGTGCACTTCCCAACAAACCGGGACAGGCAAAGGAAAACTGACTAAAGAGATCAAAGGTGTTATTTTCCACTGGTGTGCCGGTAATTGCAATTTTATTTCTTGATTGCAGTAACTGAACCGCCCGGTAGCGTTGGGTATCGGGGTTTTTAATGTTTTGTGATTCGTCGAGAAAAATATAATTATACTGATATTTTCTTAGGTAATTAATGTCAGATAACAAAGTGGCATACGAGATAAGGAGGACCTCAAACCTGTCAAAGCCAATCGTATTTTTAATCCGGTCTGCTCCCTTAATGGTATAGACCTTAAGGGATGGAGCAAATTTTTCAATTTCTGCTTTCCAGTTAAAGATCAGGGTTGTGGGCACCACTAAAAGATTGCAATTATTTTTTACCTTATTTCGCTGTAGCAGGATAAAGGCGATAATCTGTATCGATTTACCCAGACCCATGTCATCGGCGAGGCAGCCACCAAAATTAAAATCATCCAGAAAATTTAGCCAGTTGAGTCCTTCACGCTGGTAGGGCCGAAGGGTACCCTTTAGTGCATCGGGTACCTCCACTTCTTTTATTGTCCTAAAATCAGCGAATTTATTATGGTATTTTTTTAATTCGTTTTGAACATCTTCCCCAAGCATGGCTTCGTCGTATAATTGCCCGATGGCTGAAAAATTAATTGCCGGTGTGCGGATGGTTTCTTCACCGGTTATTTCACCGGCATTAAAATAACCGGCAAATTTTTCAATCCATTCTGCAGGCAGAATCCCCAGGGTACCATCATCGAGCTGCACATATTTGCTTTTGGAACGCACAGCAATATGTACCTTTTTTAATGATGCCTTTCGTTTGCCAAACTGCACATGGATCTGGGTATTAAACCAGTTTATGCCACTGACCACCCGGACGCTGATTTTAACCGGATGCGGGTTGAGTTTATTTCCCTGGAGATCATTAAAACCCAGGACGCTGATACCTGCTTCCCGCCAGGCTTCAAATGTTTGAAGAAACCAGTCTTCATTTAGAAAATGGTTCCGGTGCAGATAGAAATAATCCAGCTCATTCTCCAGTTGTTCTTGAAAATAGGGGTGGTGTCTGATCAGTAGGTTGGTTAATCGCAGTTCGACTTCTATATCTCTCTCGACCAGAAACTCGTTACCATGATCATCGATGCCGTAGATATTGCGTTTGGTACGCACGCCAATTTCAATTTCTCCATAGCGAACAACCGGAATAATTTTGACAAATTCTCCCAGGTCCGAAAGATAGATCATGGATTCGGGATCGGAAATAAAATTTTGTTCCCTGATCTGGGCCGGAGTGGCCGGCTGGATAAATGAATAATTGATCCGGATTTTATCTTCAATGCTGTCCAAAAAGTGGATTTTAAATTCCTTGAATTTTGAAGAATGGATCAGCAGGTTTTCCGGATGTCTTTTAAAAAGATCAATCACCCCGAGCATCGCAAGATTGTCGACAAGATATAGAGTATCGGAGTCCCATATAAAACAACCGAATTTCAAAGGCAGGTTACGTAATTCATAGATTTTTTCATTTAAGGTCAATTGACCGGATAATTCATAATAAAAATCTTTTCGGGTAACATAGAGCAGAACATCCTGAGGTTGTAATTCCAGTTTGACCGCTGTGATCGAGTTGGCGTTTACCTTTTCCAATATAGCAGCCTGATGAATATAAAGTCCACACCCCAGAGGATTTTTTATTATAGCCCTCAGTGCCAGCAAATCTGATTCCGACCTATTGCTTTCCGTCCGGTTTTGAAACTGTGCCACGCTGATCAAAAATTTGAGATCATTTGTATACGAATAATTCCAAATGCAGTCCATCGGTTTGACCGGTGTCAGGGGGTTCTTCGGCTTGCCATCTTTGCTTAGCGTG